>RFIZ01000124.1 GCA_003695105.1 Fidelibacterota bacterium | reverse complement strand
GCTTATGGTTTGTCCGTACTTTCAGTCGGTGAAACCCTCATGTTCGTGATTTTCAAGAAGAAAGGCGACGACGACAATCTGCTGGAACGGAAAGACGAAGAAGAATTGGAAGAAGAGGAAGAAGACGAGGATGAGGATTTAAATCTGGACGATGAGGAGGAAGATACAGATTCTGCCGATGGTGAGGACGCGGACGAAACGGAAGCATCATCCGATGATGAATCCCCCGAAGACTCTTCAGATAAGGCGGAATCATCCTCCGACTCTGACCAATAGAATTCGAGCATCCTCCAAGTGTTGAAGGCCGGTCCCGGAACGGGTGTCCGGCCTTCAAAGCTCTTGATTACAGTCAGAAAAAACCATTAGTTTTCTTAGCTCAATTTGAAGCTGTTCCGTTCAGATTTAATCCAAGGACTGGACCACCGGCTTTTTGAAATTCCCGTGGAAGAAATCGAGTCGGATGAAATTGCTTTCACCGGGACCACGATTCCGTTGTTCATCCACTCGACCAAACAGCCGGATGGATACCAACTGCACCTGGAAGGCACGATTCCCTACCTCCTGGTTTGTGATCGTTGTCTGGAAGAATACACCTGGAATCATCCCCTGACCTTTGACCTGCGATTGACGTCCAATCAGACTCTGATGCAATCGCAGGAAGAAGATCTGCTCTTTTTTCCGGAAACCATGCTGGAGGTAGACTTGACCCCGGCCGTACGGGATTATTTGCTGCTGGAGGTGCCGATGAAAAAACTGTGTCGGGAGAGCTGTAAGGGCATTTGTCCCGGCTGCGGGATCAATCTGAACCAGAACAGTTGTCGCTGTGAGGCATCAACACAGCCGTCACCGTGGGATGTGTTGCAGCAACTGACGAACGGTGATCATTGAAGGAGAATTAGGGAGTTACCATGGCTCTACCCAAGAAACGAAGTTCCAAAGCTCGCGGACGGAAACGTCGTACCCACTATAAAGCGTCTTCTGTCAGCACCACTCTTTGTCCTCAGTGCGGGCAGCCGAAAATGCCCCATCGGGTTTGTCCCAACTGTGGCTATTACCGGGGACGACCCGTTATTTCAGCGACCGAATAAGACTGTCTGCTCATGAAATTGGCCCTGGACGCAATGGGGGGGGATTCGGCTCCGGCTTCCGTCGTGCAGGGTGTACTGTCTGCCTTACCCCACACTCCTGATTCCTATTCCTTTATCCTGGTGGGCGACGAAAACCGAATCCGTCAGGAGTTCAATGGCTCCGTTCCGGATCGCATTTCGATTCACCATACCAGCCAGATTGTGGAAATGACCGATCGCGGTGCCACGGTTCTCAAAGCCAAACCCGATTCCTCCATTGTTCAGGGCATCCGCCTGGTCAAAGACCAACAGGCTGACGGGTTTATCAGTGCCGGACACACGGGGGCCGTTCTGACCGCCTCCCTCTTGTTATTAGGCAGAATCCAGGGTGTCAAACGTCCGGCTCTAGGGGCCTATATTCCCACCCCTGTCGGCGGAAAAGTATTGTGCGACGTCGGCGCCAATCCCGATGCCAAGCCCCTTCACATGCTCCAGTTTGCTCTGATGTCCATGGACTACATCGTACGGATCGAAGGTGTCAGTCAGCCGAAAATTGGTCTGGTCAACATTGGAGAGGAACCCACCAAAGGCAGTGAGCTGTACCAGGAAACCCACCAGCTCTTTCAGGAAAAACTCCCCAATTTTATCGGAAACGTGGAAGGTCGCCATCTCATGGATTGCGCGGCCGATATCCTGATATGTGACGGTTTCGTCGGAAATACTCTCCTCAAATTTGCGGAAGCCTGGATCACCATCCTGGGGCAGGAGATCAAATCCCGTTCGCTGGCGAATTTACGGACCAAACTGGGAGCCCTCTTTTTGAAACCCGTTTTCAAAGATTTACAGAAACAATATGACTATGAGGAACACGGTGGCACACCACTATTGGGTGTGAATGGGATCTCCATTGTTTGCCACGGAAGTTCCGGCCCCAAATCCATTAAAAATTCGATTGCCGTTGCCAAGAAATGCATCGACAATAAATTGATTGCCCAAACCGAACACCGCCTGGCGGATTACCAAGGAATACCGACTTGAGAGCGACGATCACAGCGACGGCCCGCTACATTCCCGAACGGGTCATGACCAATTTCGATCTGGAAAAAATCGTGGATACTTCTGACGAATGGATCCGAAGCCGGACCGGGATCGAGACCCGGCATCTGGTCAAGGATGGCGAGGCGACCTCAGCCATGGGAACCCATGTCGCCCGGGAGTTGCTGGAAAAAACCGCCACGTCACCAGAGGAGGTGGATGCCATTATTGTGGCCACAGTAACTCCGGATATGATGTTTCCTTCCACCGCGGCTCTGATCCAAAATGCCATCGGCGCATCCAAAGCCTGGGGGTTTGACCTCTCCGGCGCCTGTTCCGGCTTTTTATATGCTCTGGATACCGGCGCCCGCCTGGTGGAATCGGGGAAATACCAGAAAGTTCTGGTCATTGGAGCCGATACTATGAGTTCGATCCTGGACTTTACGGATCGCAATACCTGTGTGTTATTCGGTGATGGAGCCGGAGGCGTCTTACTGGAACCCACGGAAGGCGATTCCGGGATACTGGACAGTATTCTCCGGATCGACGGCAGCGGGGCTCCCTATCTCAACATGCCCGCCGGTGGCAGTCTCCATCCCGCCAGTCATGAAACCGTCGAGAAACGTATGCATTATATCCGCCAGGACGGAAAAGCCGTCTTCAAATTTGCCGTGAAAGGTATGGCCGACATCAGCGCCGAAATTTTAGAGCGCAACGGTTTCCAGGGATCTGATCTCAAACTCTACATCCCCCACCAGGCGAACAAGCGCATCATCGACGCGGCCGCCAAGCGGTGTGGCTTGCACCCGGATCAGGTATTGATCAACATCAATAAGTATGGTAACACCACCGCCGGAACCATTCCCATCGGAATGAGTGAAGCCAGCGATGAGGGCCGGCTGGAACCGGGAGACCTGGTCCTGTTGGCCGCATTTGGAGCCGGATTCACCTGGGGGAGTCTCCTGTTGCGGTGGGATCACGCCAAATGAAACTGGCCCTGCTCTGCCCCGGTCAAGGGTCCCAGCAGGTGGGGATGGGGAAAGACTTTTACGACGGCTCCCCCTTCGCCCGCGAAATTTTTCTACGGAGCCATGAAGTTCTGGGCTACGACATTCGTCCTGTCCTGTTCGAGGGTCCCCTGGAACGCCTGACCCAAACCCAGTACACCCAACCGGCTTTGTTTTTGGTGAGTTATATCATCGGCAAGGAACTGATGTCCCGGGGCATCACACCACAGGCGGCGGCCGGTCACAGTCTGGGCGAATATTCCGCCCTGGCCCTGGCCGACGTCTTTGATTTTGAAACGGGACTCAGTCTGGTTAAACTTAGGGCGGAAAGTATGGCACAGGCGGGACAAATATCACCTGGGACGATGGCGGCCATTATCGGAATGCCGGACGATCAGATTCAGGACATTTGTGAAGACATCTCTTCGGCGGAAGCACCGGTGGTTCCTGCCAATTTTAATTCTCCCGGTCAATGTGTCATCTCCGGCCACCGCTCCGCCGTTCAGCGGGCCATGGAACTCGCCCGGTCAGCCGGAGCCAAGCGGGTGATCGAATTGAACGTGAGTGGCGCGTTTCATTCCCCCCTCATGCAGCCCGCCCGGGATCCATTGACCCGGAAACTGTCCACGGTGTCATTGCAGGATGCCCGGTTTCCGGTTTATACCAACGTCGACGGGGCTCCCACCCTTTCCCGCCACGAAATTCAGACGAAACTCTTAAACCAACTGGAACAACCGGTCCGCTGGTCCCAAACGATCGAAACCATGGGCAAGGACGGGCTGGATACATTCGTGGAAATCGGACCCGGCCGGGTATTACAGGGATTGAACCGGCGTATTGACCGTCACTTAACCACCACGGGTATCGATACCCTGGAAAAACTGGAGGCTTTCGTCCATGCAAATGCTGACTGATCGTATTGCCGTCGTCACGGGAGCGTCCCGGGGCATTGGTCTGGCTATCGCCCGGCGATTGGCCCGGTCAGGAGCCACGGTGTACGGACTCAGCCGTTCGACCAGTCATTTACAGGAAGCACAGGACTCCCTGGCCCGGGAGGGAGTGACCCTCCATGCCTGTGAATGTGACGTGTCCGATTTTGACGCAGTTCAGGCGACGCTGCAATCCATCACCAAGGACCATGGACGAATCGACATTCTGGTCAATAACGCCGGCATCACCCGGGACACCCTGTTGTTACGGATGGGAGAAGACGACTGGGATCAGGTAATGAATGTGAATCTGAAGGGAGCCTTCAACGGGATCAAGGCGGTGGCCCGGACGATGATGAAAAACCGCTATGGGCGTATCATCAATATTTCATCGGTTGTGGGACTGACGGGAAATCCCGGACAGGTGAATTATGCGGCTTCCAAGGCCGGCCTGTTGGGATTGACCAAATCAGTCGCCAAAGAACTGGCTTCCCGGAATGTGACGGTGAACTGCATCGCTCCGGGATACATCGAAACGGAAATGACCGGTCAACTGTCTGACGAGGTCAAAGAAAAACTCATTGCACAAATTCCCCTGGGACGGATCGGTTCCGGTGAGGACGTGGCTCATTTGGTCCATTTTCTGGCCAGTGAGGAAGCTTCCTACATCACCGGGCAGACCATCGCCGTGGACGGGGGAATGACCATGATGTAACTAAAGGAGGAATAATCATGTCCACTTTTGAAAAAGTCAAAGAAGTGATCATTGATAAGTTGGGTGTAGAAGAAGGGAAAATCGTACCGGAAGCGTCTTTCGTGGACGATTTGGGCGCCGATTCCCTGGATACGGTTGAACTGATCATGGAATTGGAAGAAGAATTCGGGATTGAAATTCCGGACGAAGATGCCGAAAAAATAACCACCGTCGGCGCTGCCGTGGATTACATCGAAAGCAAACAAGCCTGAGCCGATGAAACACAAAAGGATCGTAGTTACCGGACTGGGTGTTCTGGCTCCCAACGGAAACGGCGTTGCCGCCTATTGGAATGCCCTGTTGAACGGTGTCAGCGGGATCGATCGTATCACTTACTTCGATCCCGGAGATTACCCGGTACAAATTGCCGGCGAGTTGAAGGATTTTCATCCCGAAACCATCCTGGAACCCACCCAGTTGCGGAAACTGGATCCTTTTACGATCTTCGCTCTGGTCTCTGCCCAGGAGGCCTGGGATCAGAGCGGATTAAACATCAATACCCTCGATCCCACCCGAATCGGAGTCAGCCTGGGAACGGGAGTCGGGGGTATCCAGACGCTGGAGGACCAGCACACAGTGATCTCGAACCGGGGATCGAGACGGGTATCACCCCATTTTGTCCCCAAGATGATCGCCAATATCGCCGGAGCCCATCTTTCCATCCGATTTGGACTCCAGGGCCCCAATCAGACCGTAACTTCTGCTTGTGCCTCCGCGACCGACGCTATCGGGATTGCAGCCCGCATCCTCCAGTACGGTGATGCCGATGTCATGCTTTGTGGGGGTTCGGAGGCCAGTATCACTCCCCTGACCATCGCCGGTTTTGGAAATATGAAAGCTCTGTCCAAACGGAATGATCCTCCCCAGGCCGCCAGTCGTCCATTCGACAAAGATCGGGACGGCTTTGTACTGGGTGAAGGAGCCGGCATCCTGGTCCTGGAAACTCTGGATCATGCCCGAAAACGATCCGCTCCCATTCTGGCGGAACTGGCCGGATACGGAGCTTCCGATGATGCCTTTCATGTCACCCAGCCCTCCCAACAGGGACCGGCGCAAGCCATGGCCCGGGCCCTGCAGGACGCGGAACTGAATCCCGAGGACGTGGATTACGTCAATGCCCATGGTACATCCACCCCTTATAATGATAAAAACGAGACGGCGGCCATTCGATCCGTGTTCGGTACGGCCGCGGAGCGACTCCACATCAGTTCCACCAAATCCATGACGGGTCATCTCCTGGGAGCCAGCGGCGGAATCGAAGCCGTCGCCACTGTCAAATCGCTCCAGGAACAGGTGGCGCCCCCCACCATCAATTATACAACTCCGGATCCCGAGTGCGACCTGCAGTACATCCCGAATACTCCCCGGGAATTCCCTATCCGGGCCGCCATTTCCAATTCCTTTGGCTTTGGCGGTCATAACGGGGTCCTGTTGTTTACCAAATGGAATTAAACTCCCTTGGGCTGGTTCCATCACTTTATTCGGTCCTTTTCATCCTCTGCCCCTGATCCCTTCGCCCCCCTCCAGGAACAAATCGGCTACCGGTTTCGCAACCGCCAGTTACTGGAACAGGCCTTTACCCATCGATCCTGCGATCCCAACCCCCGCCTGAATTACGAACGCTTGGAGTTTTTGGGAGACGCGGTCATCGATGCCATCATCAGCAAATGGCTGATGGAAGAATATCCCCAGGGTGACGAAGGCATGCTGACCCAAAAACGATCTTCCCTGGTTCAGAAATCTTACCTGGCGAACATGGGAAAACTGTTGAACCTGTTGGACTATATTCGGATCGAAGATTCGGTCAATCTGAAGATCGATAAAATCGCCACCAAACAACTGGCCAACCTGTTCGAATCCCTCCTGGGAGCCCTCTACCTGGACGGCGGCTATGCCGTCTGTGAACGGGTATTGCGACAAACCATCTGGTCCTATCGCCATGAAGCCTTTCATTCCTCCAATTACAAGGGACATTTGATTGAATATTGCCACTCCCATTCACTGGAGTCTCCCCACTTTATCGTCGCCAAAGTCAGCGGACCCGATCACCAACGGACTTTTGAGGTGTTTGTTAAGATCGGTTCCCGATCCTTTCGCCCGGGCGTGGGAAGCAATAAAAAAGCCGCCGAACAGTCGGCGGCCCAAATTGCGCTGGAAGAATTGAGTGCTTAATGGGGGTATAATTCCCGGATCCGGTCCCGGATCTGG
>RFIZ01000123.1 GCA_003695105.1 Fidelibacterota bacterium | reverse complement strand
GCCGCTGATTTCATCCCGGAATTCCAACCCGATCATACAGCCCAGCTGGCGTATCCCGGTAAAAAAACGGTGATACTTGCTTTGCAGCTGGTCCAACCCTTTCCGGAAACTCTCTCCCAAAGACTGGACCCGGCGGAGGAAGTCCGGATCGGAGGAGATTTCCAGCACTTTACGCGCCACCCGGCAACCGATTTCCGCACCGCCGAAGGTGGACACATGAATGAAGGGATCGGGATGGAACACCGCCTCCAAGGGTTGGCGGAATACGGTGGCGGTGATGGGGTAAATTCCTCCGGACAAGCCCTTGCCCAAAACCACGATATCCGGTACCACATCAAAATGTTCAAAGGCCCAGCATTTTCCGGTTCGTCCCAGGCCGGTCTGGACCTCATCCAGGATCAATACAGCTCCATGGCGGTCGCAGAGTTCCCGTACTCCCTGGAGATACTCCCGGGTGGGAACGACAATGCCCAGGGTGGCGGGAATGGTTTCCAGGATGACGGCGGCGGTGGTTTCATTCATTTCTGTTTCCAGAGCCTCGAGATCATTGAACGGGACCTGGACGAATCCCGGAGCCGGGGGCCCGAACGGAGCGCGAAAGGATTCATCTCCGGCGGCCAGGGCCAGTCCCGTATGGCCGTGATAGCCTCCCCGGGCCGAAATAATGCCGGGACGGTGGGTATATCCCCGGGCCACTTTGATTGCCAGATCCACGGCTTCTCCCCCGCCGACACCGAAAACGGTATAGGTGAGATCTCCCGGCATGAGATCGGCAATCAGTTTCGCCGTCTCCGCCCGTTCGATGCTCATGAGATGGTGATTGCCGATGTCCAGTTCGTTCATCGCCTCCCGGACCACCGCCATGATGTCTTCATTCCGGTGCCCCAGGTTGAAGACACCGCCGTTGCAATGAAGGTTGATCAGTCGTTTTTCACCGTCCAGATCCGAAAGCCAGGGTCCTTCCCGCCGACCCATGACGAAATCCATACCGTATTGTTTAAAGAAATCCGCCTTCCCGGAACTCACATGATCGTGGAATTCCCGGATGGCCTCCGACTTCGTTGCTATCATGGTTTGTCCTCCCACTACAGGTAACTCGTCGCGAATCAATCAGGTGTGAACGAGACGCAAAGGGAAATTACACCGACCGTCCGGATGCAGGGCAAGGGAGAATCACGGTTCCGTCGGAGAACAACCCGGGCCGGTGACGGTCCAGGAAACAATCGGGTCTAACAAATCCGGGGCAATTGTTCCCCAATGGGCATATCCACAATGCGCCGGCCGCCCAGACCGGTCGTCATGGTCACCGTACCGGGATGGTCGGATACGACTTCACCGATGATTTGCGCCTCCCGGGCTTCCGGTCGGGACCGCATGGCCGTCAAAACCGCTTCCGCCTCCGATCCCGGAACCACGGCCACCAGTTTTCCTTCGTTGGCCACATACAGGGGATCGATTCCCAGGATCTCACAGGCGCCCCGGACGTCCGGCTTCACCGGAATGGAGTCGCCCCGGAGTTGGATACCCACCCGGGATGCGGCGGCCAGTTCATTCAGCGTGGTGGCCACACCGCCGCGGGTCGGATCCCTCAAGGCGTGAATCCGGGGACAGACTTCCAGGAGAGCTTCCACCAGGTGGTTGAGGGCGGCCGTATCGCTGTGCACCCGGGATTGGAAAGACAATCCTTTCCGGCTGGTGAGTACGGCCATGCCGTGATCGGCAATGGTGCCGGAAAGCAGTACCTGATCACCGGGCTCGCATCGGGCGGCGGACAAATGCACCCCTTCCGGAACCACACCGATCCCGGAAGTATTGATATAGAGTTGATCACAGGTACCCTTGTTGACCACTTTTGTATCGCCGGTCACGATTTGAACCCCGGCTCGTTTGGCTGCCGCCTCCATAGACACCAGTATTCGATGGAGGGTCTCCAGGGGCAGTCCCTCTTCCAGCACGAAACCCACGCTCAGAAACAGCGGCGTGGCTCCGTTCATGGCAATGTCGTTCACGGTGCCGTTGACGGCCAGTTCGCCGATGTTGCCTCCGGGGAAAAATATGGGATCCACCACATACGTATCGGTGGAAAAGGAAACACGTCCGGAAGGCAAAGTCAGAGTTGCCTGATCTTCCAGGCGATTCAGGGTGTCATTGCCAAAGCGGGGCAAAAACAGTTTTTCGATCAGTTGGGCCGACAGTCGGCCTCCGGCACCGTGGGCCAGTTGGACCGTGTCATGGTCCAGGATGGGGACGGGGCAGGACAGGGTTTCCGGGAAATCCGTCATGCGTCTGTTCTCCTGGCAGGCGACACGGGCGGCCTCAAACGGTTTCCGGCGCCAGCCGTTGATAGCGGTAATAGGCGGCGCAGGCGCCTTCACTGGACACCATGGTGGCTCCCAGAGGCGTCTGGGGGGTGCACTCCTTCCCAAACGCCGGGCACTGCGGCGGCTTTTTCAGCCCCTGCAATATCACCCCGCTGATGCATGTCTCCGGTTCCTGCACCTGAATGTCATCCACAAAAAATTTCTTTTCCGCATCGAAAGCGGCATAGGCATCCCGGATCCGCAGTCCGCTGGCGGGAATTTCTCCGATTCCGCGCCACTTCCGGGGCGCGATTTCATACACCCGGGCCACCAGCTCCTGAGCCGGGCGGTTGCCTTCCCGCCGGACCGACCGGGCATACTGGTTTTCTACTTCATGACGGCCCGTTTCCAACTGGCGCACCGCCAGGTAGATGCCCTCCAGAATATCCACCGGCTCAAATCCGGTGGGAATGATGGGTACCTGGTATTTTCGGGCAATCGGCTCATATTCTTCCCAGCCCATGATGGTGCAGACATGACCCGCCGCCAGGTAGGCCTGAACCCGATTATGGGGTGAAGAAAGGAGGGCTTCCATCGCCGGAGGCACCAGCACATGACTCACCAATTCGCTGAAATTGGTCAACCCTTCCTGCTGCGCCCGGTGAATGGCCATGGCGTTGCCCGGTGCCGTGGTCTCGAATCCTACGGCAAAAAACACCACTTCCTTGTGGGGATTTTCGCGGGCGATCTGGAGGGCTTCCAGCGGTGAATAGACCGTACGTACATCGCCGCCTTCCGATTTCACCATCAAGAGGTCCTTATGACTGCCCGGAACCCGGAGCATGTCGCCGAAACTGGTAAAAATCACGTCCGGTCGTCCGGCGATGGCAATCGCCTTATCGATGGTTTCCAGAGGCGTGACACAAACGGGGCAACCCGGGCCGTGCACCAACTCGATTTCCTCCGGGAGGATTTGGTCGATGCCGTTTCGAATGATGGAATGGGTCTGCCCCCCGCAGATTTCCATGATGACCCAGGGACGGGTCGTGAGGGAACGAATCCGGGAGAGAATGGTCTGCGCCAGATCGGGATTGCGGAATTCGTCCAGATATTTCATGACCGGGCCGAATCCCGGAGCGAATCCTGCGGTTCGTCCATTTGAATCACCTCCCCCATCTCTTCCCAGGTTTCCAGAGATTTCCGCGCTTCCTCTTCATCCAGGATGGTCAGGGCGAACCCGGCATGGACCAGGGTGTACTGCCCCTCCCGTATGTCGGGGACGTATTCCAGACAGGCCTTGCTGATGGTGCCGGAATAATCGATATGGCCCATTCGCAAACCGCCCTCAGAAAATATTTTGACGACTCGTCCGGGTATGGCTAAGCACATTGAGCTTCCTCTATGTTGATTTTTTGCCGGAAAGTTAAGACAGAATCACTGTTTCACAAGCCCTCTTCCCGCCCAAACCTGTCCCAGTGAAATCCCGCCGTCATTACAAGGTACCTGCCGGTGGGTCAACACCTCATATCCGGCCGCCTGCAACGCTCCGACCAGAGCTTCCAGAAGAACCTGATTTTGAAATACTCCCCCGCTGAGACCGACCGTACGAAGACCTGTGTCCCGGGAAAGAATCCGAACTGCCAGCAGAAAAGCGTCCACCAGGTAGCGGTGAAACCGGCCGCTGATGACCGGGAGTGTTCGTCCGGTTCGGATATCCTGCACCACCTGCCGGATCAGGTCGGGCACATCCAGAATCAGGCGCCGGCCCTCTTCCCGCCACTCCGGCCTGTAGCCCCGGACCGGAAGTTCGGGCACGGCCTGCATGAATTCGATGGCGGCCTGGGCTTCGTACTGGATGGTGGCCCGCCCTCCGGCCAGGGCCGCCACGGCATCGAACAATCGACCGCAGGACGT
>RFIZ01000122.1 GCA_003695105.1 Fidelibacterota bacterium | reverse complement strand
GATGGGGACCATGGAATCCCCGTGACCGCCCAGGACCATGCAGGAAACATCCTGAACGGAGTAGCCCGTTTCCATGGCGATGAAGGTCCGAAAGCGGGCGCTGTCCAGAGCACCGGCCATGCCCACGACCATTTGACTGGGAAGCCCGGAAGCTTTGTAGAAAGCATACACCATGGCATCCAACGGATTGGAAATGACAATGACGAACGCCTGCGGAGCATACGTTTTGACCTTTTCGGCCACGTCCTTGATGATGCCCAGATTGATGCCGAGCAAATCTTCCCGGTTCATCCCCGGTTTCCGGGGGACGCCGGCCGTGATGATGATGACGTCCGCTCCGGAAAGGGATTCGGGATCGGAACTTCCCTCAAGATTTACGTCGTATCCGTCATGGGGCCGGAGCTCCATGATATCCAGTGCTTTTCCTTTGATGAGTCCTTCGGCTTGAGGAATATCATAGATGAGGACATCGCCTAATTCTTTCTGGGCAGCTAATAAGGCCAGATTTCCCCCGATTTGTCCGCCGCCGATGAGAGCAATCTTGTTTCTTCCCATGACAACTCCTTCTCGTTTCTGATACGGTTTGATTGCCGGTGAAATTACAATACTTCGCCCCTCCATAAACAGCAAAACCCCGGAGTATCCGGGGTTTTGCCACAGAATAGGAAATTCGGGTTAGAACTTATTCGGAGTATACACTCACCACTTTTCGGGTTCGGTTTTTCTGTTCGAAACGAACAACGCCATCTGCCGTGGCAAACAGGGTGTCATCCCCGCCGCGCTGAACATTTTTTCCGGGATGAAATTTGGTTCCACGCTGTTTCACAATGATACCACCGGCGCGAATCGCCTGTCCGTCTGCGACTTTGACACCCAGTCGTTTGGAATTGGAATCACGACCGTTCCGGGAACTCCCTTGTCCTTTTTTATGTGCCATTATGCTTCCTCCTGGGTTTTCGCTTTGGGAGTTGCGGCTTTGGGGGCGGTTTTCCTGGGTTTGGACAGGGAGATTTTTTCTACCTGCACCAACGTATATCCCTGCCGATGGCCATTTTTCCGCTGGTAGCCCTTCCGGCGTTTCTTTTTGTACACGAATACTTTCCGGTCGCGGCCATGCTGTAAGACCTGCAAAGAAACGGAAGCCGACGGAACCAGCGGTGATCCGATGTGGATCTTCTTTCCATCGTGCGCCAACAACACCTGATCCACCTTGACTTTGTCTCCGGGCTGGCTTTCCAGTCGGGGAACTTTCAAGGTGGCCTTTTCGGATAGTTTGAATTGTTTTCCCGCAATTACGGCGATTGCGTACATTTTTTCCTCCAATATAGCCAAGAAAATTAGAAAGGGATTTTTACTTATCCAACTTCAACTTCTTCCGTGATATCCACCCGGTCCTTCCCTTTGGTGAAGCGGAATTCGTCTCGCGGAACCGTATTGTCAGGAACGATTTTGAGATGAATGAAATTCTGCCACATCAGACCCCGTAAGGCCTGGCGTTTTTGTTCCTGGAGGTAGTCATAGACTTCCGGATGAATGTGCAGGGTCAGACGAAGCGAGCGGTGTTTCGCTTTGTACCGCCTCAACCAATGATCAATCCGGGTGATGAGTGTATCCTTGGATATGATTCGTCCAGACCCCCCGCAAGTGGGACATTCTTCGCTCATGGAATCCAGCAGACTGACACGGATCCGTTGACGGGTCATCTCCAGCAGTCCAAAGTCGGAAATGGGTGAAACCGCCACTTTGGCCCGGTCTTTTTTCAGCTCCTTCCGCAATTCGTAGTACACCTTCCGCTGATTGTCCGGTTCCCGCATGTCGATGAAGTCAATCACAATCAGCCCGGACAGATCCCGGAGGCGCAGCTGGCGCGCCACCTCCCGGGCGGCCTCCAGATTGATCTTCAGCGAATTTTCCTCGTGGAGTTCCCGACCCACATACCGTCCGGAATTGACGTCCACTACGACCATGGCCTCGGTTTTTTCGATAATGAGATAGGCGCCGCTTTTCAGCCAGACCTTGGGGCGAAGCAATTTGCTGATTTCGCTCTCGATCCCCATGCTTTCAAACAGAGGAACTTTCAGTTTATACAGTTCCAGACGATTGGCCAGATTGGGAGAAACATCTTCCAGATAGCTGCGCAGCCGTTTGTACAGGCGTTTCGAATCCAGGATGATTTTGCCCACATCCGAAGTGAGCAAATCCCGGATCACGCTGGAGGCCGTTTCCAGGTCTTCATATATCAGGGCCGGAGCTTCCAGTCGCCGGGCTTTTTTCTCCAACCGTTCCCAGTGTTCCCGAAGCATGCGGTAATCGTTCCGAATGGTCTCTTCGCTCTTGCCTTCCGCCACCGTGCGCACAATGAGGCCCAGTCCGTCCTCCTTCAATTGCAGGGCCAGTTTCCGCAGACGGCGTCGTTCGTATTTGTCCCAGATCTTTTTGGAAATACCAATATAATTGGCGTTGGGTACCAGGACCAGCAGGCGACCGGGAATGGCCACCTCCGTGGTGACCCGGGGTCCTTTGGACGCAAAGGGTTCTTTGATCACCTGAACGAAAATGTCCTGACCGGTCTGGAGATCCACGGAAATGTTGTCGCTGTTGTGATGGTTGCTGCGTCCGTTTCCGTTATCCCGGTCGTAATCGGTGTTCAGGTATTCGCTGCTGTGGATTTCGGAAAAGGGAAGAAAGGCGTTGATGTCATAGCCAATGTCTACGAATGCTGCCTGCATGCCGGGCAATACATTCTCCACTTTGCCTTTGTAGATGTTACCCACCATTCGGTGTTGGTCTTCCTTTTCCACGTAGACTTCCACCAGTCGATCGTCTTCCAGAATGGCAATGCGGGTTTCACCGATACTTTTGCTAATATAAATTTCTTTTTTCATCTGTCCTGCTCGTGTCAGTTGGTGCAGATAGGGTACTTGTCAATCAGGCGTTGAACTGCAACCGGATCAGTACCGGGATGTCAGCCGCGGCTCGGTATGGTGAGGAGGGGGGTGAAGGAATAAAGAAAAAAATGGAATGAAACAAAATGTTGGTAATCTTGTCGAAAAAGGTTGTCAGACTTTGTTCACTGGTTCCTTCAACCCTCTTTCACGAAGCAAAAAGATACAGGTATTCCATCTTTCATTCAAGCGATTATTTGCCTTGCCTGCCTTTTGCCGACTTCCTATTTTGGCTTTGAATCTGGTCGCGATTTGAGCCATATTGCCGCGACGGTAAACCAAGAGCTAAAAAGGCATCTGCCGGCTTAGCGCCGGTTTTTTTTATCCCGACGGGAGTGACGAATGCTCCCGGGTAAATGGTTGGATGCCGGAAGGAGTGAAACCATGTCTGAGCTGGAGACCCTGGCCAGAAACAAGATTCTGATTCTGGATGGTGCCATGGGCACCCTGATCCAGGCTCATAACCTCGTTGAAGAAGACTTCCGCGGAAAACGGTTTCAGGATCATCCGGTCGATCTGAAAGGCAACAACGATCTTCTTTCGCTGACCCAGCCGGAGATCATTTCTTCGATCCACCGTCAATATCTGGAAGCCGGGGCGGACATCATCGAAACCAACACCTTCAATGCCAATGCCGTGTCCCAGGACGAGTACGGGCTGGCCCACCTCTCCTATGAACTCAATCGGTCTTCGGCGGCCCTGGCCCGGGCTTCGGTTCACGCCTTTCAACAGAATCATCCCCGTTCCACTCCCCGATTCGTCTGTGGTATCCTGGGCCCGACCAACAAAACGGCCTCTCTATCCCCGGATGTCAATCGTCCGGAATTTCGAAACGTGACCTTTGAAGATTTGGAGCGAGTGTATGCGGAGGCTGCCGAGGGATTGATCGACGGCGGGGTGGATCTTCTCATGATTGAAACGGTGTTTGACACCCTGAATGCCAAAGCGGCGCTGGAGGCCATCCGTCAGGTCTTCCGGCAGAAACAGCTCACCCTGCCGGTCATGATTTCCGGTACGATTACCGACGCCAGTGGCCGGACCCTGAGCGGGCAGACCATCGAAGCCTTCTGGATATCCCTCCGCCATGGCCATCCTTTCAGTATCGGATTGAACTGTGCCCTGGGAGTGGATGAGATGCGTCCCTATGTAAAAGCCCTGGCGGAAGGAGCGGACACCCGGGTCAGTCTGCACCCCAATGCAGGGTTACCCAATGAACTGGGAGAATATGACCATACTCCGGAGCACATGGCGCGGGTGTTGGAAGAGTTTGCGGCCGAAGGCTGGATCAATATTGCCGGTGGATGCTGTGGCACCACACCGGATCATATCAGAGCCATCGCCGATACACTCCGGACCCACCGCCCCCGTCCGGTACCGGAAAAACCGCCGGGCACCTGGCTGGCGGGTCTGGAACCGATGCAGATCACCTCTGAATCCCTCTTTGTCAATGTAGGGGAACGAACCAACGTGGCCGGTTCCGCCCGTTTCCGCCGTTTGATCAAGGCCGGGGATTTTGAGAGCGCCCTCGCCGTGGCCCGCCAACAGATTGAGAACGGTGCCCAAATCATCGATATCAATATGGACGAAGGGCTGCTGGATTCGGGCCAGGTCATGGAAACGTTTTTACGCTTGGTAGCGTCCGAGCCGGATATCTGTCGCATTCCGTTTATGGTGGATTCATCGAAGTGGGAAGTTTTGGAAACCGGGCTGAAAAACATCCAGGGAAAACCAATCATCAACAGTATCAGTTTGAAAGAGGGTGAAGAAGCGTTTTTGAACCAGGCACGCACAATTCGTCGGTTTGGCGCCGCGGTTTTGGTCATGGCCTTCGACGAGGCAGGCCAGGCAGAAAGGGTGGAGGATAAGGTTCGGATTTTATCCCGGAGCTATCAATTGTTGGTTCGGCAGGTTGGCTTCGATCCTGAGGACATCATTCTGGACCCCAATATTTTTGCCGTGGCCACCGGAATCCCGGAACACAACCTTTTCGCCCTGAACTATCTGGAGGCCTGTCGTCGTCTGAAACGGGACTGTCCGGGGGCACTTATCTCCGGCGGAGTGAGTAACCTTTCATTCTCCTTCCGGGGCAATAACCGGGTGCGGGAGGCCATGCACTCGGTGTTCCTCTACCACGCCATCCAGGCCGGAATGGACATGGGTATCGTCAATCCGGGTCAATTGCAGGTCTATGACCAGATTCCCGAAGACCTCCGGGAGGCGGTGGAAGATGTGATTCTCAATCGACGACCCGATGCGACCGAGCGTTTGCTGGAACTGGCGGAACGGTATCGGGGAGACCGTCGCCAACAGACCACAACAGAAGAATGGCGCGCCCTTCCGGTAGAAGACCGTCTCCGCCATGCATTGGTAGAGGGCATCACAACCTATATTGAAACCGATGTGGAAGAAGCTCGGCTGCTTCTGGAGGATCCCGTCCTGGTCATCGAAGGTCCGCTCATGGACGGTATGAAGCGGGTGGGAGATCTGTTCGGAGCGGGAAAAATGTTCCTGCCCCAGGTAGTCAAAAGTGCCCGGGTGATGAAGAAGGCAGTGGCCTATCTGGAACCGTACATCCGGGAGCAGAAGGCGGCCCGGACCCAGGCCAGGAAACGGGTGGTGTTGGCTACCGTCAAGGGCGACGTCCATGACATAGGGAAAAATATTGTCTCCATTATCCTGCAGTGCAACGGTTACGAAGTCGTGGATCTGGGGGTCATGGTTCCCGCCCAAAAAATTCTGGAGTCGGTTCGGTCTCAGGCAGCGGACCTGGTGGGATTGAGTGGTCTGATTACCCCCTCCCTGGATCGCATGATTGAAGTGGCGGCCGAATTGGAAAATACCGGAGCCGACGTTCCGGTTCTTATCGGCGGGGCCACGACATCGGAATTGCACACGGCGGTGAAAATTGATCCCGCCTATTCCCAACCGGTGGTTTATGTTCCGGATGCTTCCCGGGTGGTGCAGGTGGCGGCTGACCTGGTGCATCCTGATCGGAAAAAGGCCTATGCCCGCCGGATCGCCGAATCCTATGCCCAGATTCGATCCTCCTACCGGCAAAAGCAGGGAGCCTCCCGTTGCGTTCCGCTGGACTTCGCCCGCGATCACGGTCATCTCCTGGACTCGACTCAGGTGGTCCCGGTCCCGCGACGAAAGGGGGTCCACCATGAATCGCCGGCTCCCCTGGAAGAAATCAGCGCCTTTATCGATTGGACTCCTTTTTTCCGGGTGTGGGGGTTGAAGGGGCGCTACCCGGACATTCTGGATCATCCGCAGAAGGGGCAGGAGGCCCGGGAATTATTCCACCAGGCGCGCCAATTTCTTCAACGGTTCCGGCAGACAGGCGAATTGACCTGCTCGGTGGCCTGGGGCCTGTTCCCGGCCAATCGGTTCGGCGACGATATTGAGATTTATTCCGACGACCAACGAAAGGGGTTACTGGCAATTGCCCACCATCTCCGGCAACAACAGGAGAAAAACCAGGGGGGGAGGTATTTATCCCTGGCGGATTTCCTGTTGCCCCGGGAGTCAGCCTCTGTCGATTGGATCGGGGCCTTTGCCGTGACGGCCGGGGAGCAGGTGCCGGAACTGGTAGCCGCCTATCAGCAGCAACAGGACGACTATGGCGCTCTCATGGTCCAGGCGTTGGCCGACCGACTGGCGGAGGCAGCGGCGGAATGGCTTCACTACCGGATTCGCACCGAATGGTGGGGCTACGCCCCCCGGGAAGCTCCCGAGATCGATCGCATTTTGCGGGAACGCTTCCAGGGTATCCGGCCGGCTCCGGGCTATCCCGCCTGTCCCGACCATTCCGAAAAAGAAGTCATCTGGCGTCTTTTGGATCTGCCCCGCCGGATTCCGATCCGCCTGACGGAAAGTTTCGCCATGGATCCGGCCGCCTCGGTCTCCGGCTGGATCTTCGCCCATCCGGACGCCAGGTATTTTACTCTGGGAAAGATCGGACGGGATCAGGTGCGGGACTATGCCAACCGGAAAGGAATGGATATCCGTCAGATAGAAGCCCTCCTCCGACCGCAGCTGGCGTATGACCCGGAAGTGGCCGAAGCCGGTTGACGACGGAACACAAGAACCGCCATCCGCATTTCTGCCCTCCGATTTTTCGTCCGGACGAGTGAATCGATCGTCGGAAACAGGGGGAAAATGTGATCTGGAATAAATCCCCCCATGGAACCGTGATTTCCGTTGGGAATTCAACCGTTTTACACCTTATCTTCGGTCTCCCAATAGGCAAACAAGCCAAAGGATGACGCAGGAGAATCCATGAAAAAAACCCTTTTTCTCAGTACCTTTCTGTGGGCTACACTTTGGGCGCAGGTGGATTTGTCCATATCCTTTGCTCCCTATGTAACCTACTACATCAGTTCCATCGATTTGAACACCGGGGAATCATCTCTCCCCATTTTCACCGGATCCCTGTCCACCCCGGTCTACCCGCCGGACAGCGTGTTGATTGCAGTAGAATTCCAGGCGGATATCACCTCCGAGGCATTGAACATGGACGGTGATATCCTGGTAAAGGTGTCGACAGATCCCTTCTGGCTGCGGGCACCCGTAACACTCAGCAATACCGATCTCACCCTGGACACCCGGGAAATATTCGATTCGGAAGGGAAGAAAGTCCCGCTCAAGATCCATGTGGACGAACATATCGATCTGGCCGAAGCGGAGGATTTGCAAAATTCCATCATCCAAATGGGGAAACTGCCGGACGGCAACTATCATTTTCTGGTGACCATCCTGGACGGCAATGATCTCAGCACGGTTTTGGCCCAGGATGATCATACGGTTCAGGTGTCCACTCCCACCCTGTTGCAGCTGGTTTCTCCGGGAGGAGCCCTGGCGGACACGTCGCTGAATGAGATTTTTACCACGTATCCCGTATTTCAATGGGAGACTGATCCCTGCACCGTGCCGGGCGGCTGTGAATATTTTATCCGCGTAGCGGAATTCAATCCGGCGGAACATGCATCGGTGGATCAGGCCATCGAATCCCAGACCCGGCTCCCGTTGGATCAAACCCTGGAATTCTATCCCGTAGGCGCCGGCGTGACCTCTTTCCAGTATCCAGTGACGGATGCCGGTGACCTGGAACCGGGAAAAGTATATGTCTGGCAGGTGAAAAAATCTTTCGGAACCACTTCCGGCGTGGAATCGATTCTCAGCGAAATCTTTGCTTTCAAGATCAAGGACATGAGTTCGGGTGAATCGGGCGGCGGCGAATCGGGCGGTGTCGGGGAACAGAATTTGACTACTCTGGAGACGATTCTGGGATCCTCTTCTTTCCAGGCCTTTTTCAATCCCGGCGGAGAGCTGGAAAATTTTGTGCCCACCGGAAATGTGGTTCTGGATGGGAACGCTATTGACTTTACCACACTGCAAAGTTATTTCACCCAGGGATTTCCGGTGACCGATTCTACCGGAACGGTCCAGTATGTAGTGCCAGAAATCATTTCGGTGGAGGTGTCAGAATGAGACGGGCACTGCTGTTTCCCCTGCTGGGACTGGCCTGCCTTCTGGGCGGGCAAAAGGTGGGTGTCATTATTAAGACCGTCGGAGACGTACAGGTGATCCCGGCGAATCAATCCACCGCGATTGTAGCCAGACCCGGTACGGCGCTGGAAGATCAGGACTTGATCAAAACCGGAGAGAACGGCTTTGCCACCGCCGTGTATCTGGACGATCGTTCTCAGGTGAAGATTGCTCCCAATTCGGAACTGAATTTTGGCGGCAACCGCACGAGCCGGGGAATCAATAAAAAGGTGTCGGTCAGTTATGGCACCCTGCGGGCGACTGTCTCCAAGCAACATGGCAAAGAATTCCTGATTGCCACCCCCACCTCCGTGGCATCGGTGAAAGGTACGGATTTTATCGTGGTGGCCGATCCCGATTCCGGCGACTCGTTTGTCATCCTGGAAGGGATCGTGGAAGTGACCAACAACGTCACCGGAATCAGCCAGACGGTTACGGAAAACCAGACGGCAAATTCCACTCCCGATGGGAGCGTGGATGTCACGACAACCAACGAGGAGGATATCCCCGAGACGGATGTGACCGGTGAGCAGGGAGAAACCCCGGAGTCCAACGAACGCGAAATCCGGATTGAAATGACCAATCCAGACGGAACAATCAAAGAATTGATCATCCGGTTCCACCTATGAGAAGACGATTCATCCCCTTGATCTTCAGTCTGGTGAGCCTGTGGGGGCAGGATGTCACCATTCTCAATCCGCTGCCCAATAGCGTGCTTCAGGAAACGGACGTTTTGATCGCCACTTCCTTTTACGGGGTGGAGAATCTGGATCCGGCCCGGGTACGTCTGGTCCTGGATGGCTTTGATGTGACCGGAGGCGCCACCATCGACGCCGATATGCTGTCTTTTGTCGCCCAGTCACTCGCTCCCGGCGCTCATACGGTTGAAATCCATTACGGCAATGCACCCGACGGTTCACCGCTTCAGACCAGTTGGGGTTTCACCGTCACCGGAGCCGAAGCATCTGCCGGGACGGCATTTGGGGTAGAAGGAAAGTTCACCTCCGGTTTACAATACGACCAGATCGATGAACAATCTCTGGGCGTCAGCCGGGCTGGACTTTCCCTGAAAGGATACGCCACCGACTGGATCAAATTCCGGACGGACGTGAAGCTGACCAGTGAAGAAGATCCCCTGCTTCAGCCGCGGAACAAATACACCCTGGGGTTGGAATTCGGCCCCTGGTTGAAGGTGACGTTGGGAGACGCCAATCCCCGCTACAGTACCTTCACCGTCAACGGGAAACGGGTGCGAGGCTGGGAGGCGGATCTGGCTCTGGGTCCGCTGGGCTTCCAACTGACGAAAGGTGAAATCAATCGCGCCGTCCAGGGAGCCAACCACGCCTCTTATACCTGGTCGGATTTCTCTCTGGAGGAAGGCATCAATAAAATTGAACTGGGTCGACAGGGATATACGTTCCGCCAGCAGATGGAGGCCTATCGCCTGTATCTGGGAAAAGGGAAATATGGTCGGTGGGGATTCAATCTGTTGAAAATCCGCGACGATATTGCCAGCGTCGATCAGGTCATCAATTCCGCGGTGTTGGATCTGGAGCAGGATACCCTGGGTCTGGACGCCGGATCCTACACGTTATCGGAGTTGCTGGCCCTCAACGGCCATTCCAACTATGAAGTGGTTTTGCGGGATCCGGTGAAATGGACCGGCGCCACACCACAGGATAATTTGGTGGTGGGATCGGATCTGGGTATTTATATCGATCACAAGCGGATCCTGCTGGAAGGGGAATTCGCCTTCAGCCTCCTGAACCGGAATATTTGGGATGGAGCCTTTTCCAAAGCGCAATTGGACACGTTGATGGATGATACCACGGACAATTCGGTAGGCGGCTTTTTCGATTTGGGAACCCTTCCCATCAATCCCCAGGACCTGTCGGACTGGTTCATCATCAATCAATACATGTCTCCCTTGATCCCGATTGATCTGGCCTTGTTCAGTGACAGCAGCAGTGTAACGCCCACAGAAGCCATTTTTTCCATGCCTTCCCTGGCCTTACGGGGCAGAATGGCGATCAATTATTTCGGGAATTTTTTCTCTCTTGAGTATTCCCAGGTGGGACCGGAATACACGTCCCTGGCCAATCCGTATCTGCTGAAGGATAATCGTGAGATCAGCGTCAACGATAAAATCCGGCTCCTTCGCAATCGACTCATGTTAACGGTTGGCTACAAACGCCAGTCCAACGATATTCTTCCCACGGTTACCCATCCCAAGGTTCAAACCACCCTTAATACCAATGTCAATTTCCTGCCTGGTCCGAATCTGCCCAATATCAATCTCTCTGTGCGGCAAATCGACCGGACCAATGGCATTACCACCCTGGACACGCTGATTTCGGAGACCACCGGGGAAGTGTCCTATTCCGATGACCGGGAAAAAAACCGCACCCTGAACATCGTCACCACTGTCAATCACCGGTTCGATCTGTTGGGCTTTTCGCATAACATCACGGCCAACGTGGTGCAGATGAAAAAAGAAGACCAATTGTCCAATCGAAATCTGGATACCACCTTCATCGATCCCGGTGTGATCGCCAATGTCTATTCGTTGAACCTGGTCACCCGCTACCGGATACCGCTGAAAACCGTCCTGGCCTTTTCCACGACCCACAGTGAGTTTTACACCGGTCCGGGTCTCCTGGCCCGTCAGGATTTGTCCAAGTTTAGTCTGGACGGGGAATATTCGGGCTTGATGCAGGAATCACTGACCCTTCTGGCCGGTGCCAATCTGGCCAATGGGCAGGGAAATACGGAATTCACCTGGATCGGATTCAAGGGCGGACTGCGTTGGAAGGTCATCGAAAATTTATCCTTCAATGCTCTGGGAGAATACCGCGTCAAGAATACACCGGGGGGATCTTCCAGTACGGTCATCGGCCGGGCAAATCTCACCTATCTCTTTTAGCCGTTACATGCTTTTCTTCTGATCAGGTACTCTTTCCTGCGTAATTTCGGCAATGGAAAATGACCTGACTATCGCCCTTGACGCCGCCCGGGAAGCCGGGCGGTTGATTTTGGGTTATTACAAAGCGGATTACGAAATCCGGGATAAAAGCTATCATAATCCGGTGACCACGGCCGACCACGCGTCGGACGCGGCTCTTAAAAAAATTCTCCTGAACGCCCGGCCGGAGTACGGCTGGCTGTCGGAAGAGACGGTGGACAATCCGGACCGTTTGGCCAAAGAACGGGTATGGGTGGTGGATCCTCTGGACGGAACCAAGGAATTCATTGAAGGCGTGCCCCATTTTGTCGTGAGCATTGCCGTGGTGGAACATTACGAACCGGTTCTGGGTGTACTTTACAATCCGGTGACGGAAGAAGTGTTTACGGCTGTCCGGGGTCAGGGGGCCCGCCGGAATGGGGAAGTCATTCACTGTTCCACAGAAACCGATCCCGCCCGGATGTCGATTCTCAACAGTCGCTCCGAGACCCGCCGGGGACTGTGGGAACCCTATGCCGCTGCGTTTGGAGAATTACGGGCGATCGGGTCCGTGGCCTATAAACTGGGTTTGACAGCTGCCGGTCTGGCCGATGTTTTCGCGTCTCTTCGTCCGAAAAATGAATGGGATATTTGTGCCGGACATTGTCTGTTGAGAGAGGCGGGCGGTGATTTATTGTCGGTGCGGGGAGAACCCATTCGCTACAATCAGGCCGATACGCTGATCACCCCCGGATTGATCGGGGGACATGTGAATATTCTGGACACGCTCCTGTCCGTCTTTCAGGAGGATAAAATCCTGCAATGAATTCCCCGATTCCGGAAAAGGCCATTCCCTGTCTGGATAAAGGATTCATCCGCCTGGTCGATTCCATGGGGGGGGATGAGGCCATCGTTCAGGCGGCCCGGGTCAGTTACGGCAAAGGCACCACGAAAACCTCCCAGGACCGGGGCCTGATCCGTTACCTGATGCGCCATCGCCACACGACCCCATTCGAGATGGTGGAACTCAAATTCCATTGCAAAATGCCCATATTCGTGGCCCGTCAATGGGTCCGCCACCGAACGGCCAATATCAATGAATACAGTCTCCGCTACTCGGAAGCCCGGGATGATTTTTATATCCCGGATCCGGAGCATATTCAATTCCAAAGTAAATTGAACAAACAGGGCCGTCGCGGTGAAGTCCCGCCCGAATTGAAGCAACGGGTCGTGGAAATCTTTGAACGCATGTCCCGGGAAAGTTTTGCCCTGTACTCTGAAATGAACTCGGCGGGGATCGCCCGGGAGTTGGCCCGCGCCATTTTACCGGTAAATATTTATACGGAATGGTACTGGAAGAACGACCTGCACAACATTCTCCATTTCCTGCACCTCCGAATGGATTCCCATGCCCAGTACGAAATCCGGGTCTATGCCGAAGCCATGGCCGGCATCGTAAAATCCATCGCTCCCGTAGCCTATGAAGCCTTTCAGGACTACGTGGTGAAGGGTTTGCGTTTCTCCCAGATTGAACAGGATATATTCCGGCAGAAGCTGTCACCGGAGATGATTGCCGACCTGCGGGAAGATGTGGTCTACCGCATTGTGGCCTCCCTCCAGGCAGCCAAACCTCGTCCGGAGACAGAACTGTACGCTCTCTATCGGAAAAACGGGGGTACGGATGAAGAGGGGGAATTCCTGTTGAAATGGAATTCGGGAGAGTTGGAACCGGGGAATATCCGGGAATTGCGGGAATTCCGGGACAAACTGGATCGTATCGCTCCTTCCACCAGTCCGGACTGACTTGTAGAACCCCTCCGGAGGAAGTAAATTGCCTCCGGCAAACCAGTGAGTTTTATTATGGATCGATCCCTGGATCTTCAAGGTCACCGGCACCGTTTGCGGGACCGGTTTTATCGGAGCGGACTGGATGGATTCCAGGATTACGAAATCATCGAATTATTACTCACTCTGGGTACCCCCAGAAAAGATTGCAAACCGGCCGCCAAAGCGGCGCTGAAACGGTTTGGGACCCTCCGGGGCGTGCTGGAGGCGGAGCCGAAGGAGCTCCAGAAAATACCAGGCCTGGGTCCCAACAACATCATCGGACTTCGGCTGATCCACGCCGTGGCCCGTCGCTATCTGGAAGAACGGATCGTGGGGCAGGAATATGCCCGCTCCTCCCGGGACGTGGCCCGGTATCTGCGTCACTACTTGCGCGACCGCACCCGGGAACTGTTTCTTTGCATCTATCTGAACGGGCGCAACCAGATTCTTGCCTGTAAAACCCTGTTCGAAGGGACCCTTACCGCCTCCGCGGTGTATCCCCGGGAAGTCATCAAATCGGCATTGGCCGAGCACGCCGCCGCCCTGATCTTTGTCCACAACCACCCCAGCGGGAATCCCCAACCCAGCGAAGAAGACCGGCGTATCACCAAGAAACTCCGGGAAGCCGCTCAAGCCGTGGATATAGCCGTTCACGATCACCTGATCGTTGCCGGGGACGAGATGTACTCCTTTGCCGACCACGGCATGATCTAAGGTATCGGTTCCATCGTCGGTTCTGGTTGCTCCGGTAGAAGGGGGGGCAATAAATTCACAAATCAAAAACCTGATCTCCACACGTATCCCTCATGAAACAGCCTGTGTATTCTTCCGGACCTGAAGTCGATCGTCCCCGGGCAGATCTCCGCGTCCACTATTATCCGGATGCTACTGAGTTCCGCCTGGAAGTGACCAGCAAGGTCATGGCGAATTTTGGGGACTCCATCCGCAACCAGGTGTTACAGAAAGCCCGGAACTGGCAAATCGATACCGGCAAGTTGGTCATCGAAGATTTCGGCGCCTTCCCGTTCGTGATCGACGCCCGGGTGGAGGCGGTGTTTCGACAAGCCTTTCCGGAGCGGGAACCTGAATCGGGCGGGAGTTCGGCAATAGAACTCGCCCCGCGAACTCCGCGGGATCGCCGCCGGTGGAGCCGGCTCTATATCCCGGGAAATCAACCCAAATTGATGATCAACGCCTACATCCATCAACCGGATGGTATCATTCTGGATTTGGAAGATTCGGTCAATCCGGCGGAAAAACAGGCCGCACGCTTCATTGTGCGGAATGCCTTGCGAACCCTGGATTTCGGCCCGGCGGAACGGATGGTCCGGATCAATCAGGGGGAATGGGGACGGGAAGATTTACGGGAGTTGATTCCCGAAGAAGTCGATTTGATACTCCTTCCCAAAGTAGAAGAAGCGCAGGAAATTCAGGAGGTGGAGAATGGAATCCGGGAGATTAGCAGCCGGTGTGGCCGCACCCGGCCTCCCTGGCTCATGCCCATCCTGGAAAGTGCGAAAGGGATCCTCCATGCAGAAGAGATTGCAACCGCCTCGTCCCTGGTAGTGGCTCTGGCTATCGGTTTGGAAGATTATACCGCCGATCTGGGCGTAGAACGGACAGCAGAAGGACGGGAATCCCTCTGGGCTCGCAGTCGCCTGGTGAATGCCGCCCGGGCCGCCGGTATTCAGGCCATCGACACCGTCTTCAGCGACGTCCGGGACGAAGAAGGCCTGCGCGCCTCCGTCCGGGAGGCGAAGGCGTTGGGATTCGACGGAAAAGGGTGTATCCATCCCCGCCAGATCCGTCCCATCCATGAAGAATTCGCCCCGACAGCCGAGGAACTGGAAAAAGCCCGCCGGATCGTCTCCGCCTACGAAGAAGCCCAGGCCCAGGGATTGGGAGTTGTGTCGCTTGGTAGTAAAATGATCGACGCACCGGTGGTCAAAAGAGCTCTGCAAACATTGAAAAATGCGGGAAGAGATTGACCACAAGGGAGCAACATTGGAAGAAAACTTAACCGCAGAGGTCGCAGAGAGACGCAAAGGCAAGATTCCTCAGCGTTCCTCAGCGCACTCTGCGGTTAATTCTGTCAAGTTATATGACTGATAACGAAATTACTCAAAATATTATCGGAGCCGCTATAGAGGTTCATAAGAATCTTGGACCGGGGTTATTGGAATCAGTCTATGAGATCTGTTTATATAAAGAATTGGTTTCAAAGGGATTCACGGTAAAAAGGCAATTAGGCCTTCCGGTAATTTACAAAGGTGAAAAATGTGACTTAGGTTTCCGGATTGATTTACTGGTTGAAAACAAAGTCGTTATAGAGCTTAAATCTGTAGATGCGCTAAATGATATTCACATAGCTCAACTTTTAACTTATCTGAAACTTTCGGAATTGAATCTCGGTCTGCTGATCAATTTCAACGTTACCAAACTAGTCGATGGTGTGAAACGAGTTGTCAACAATTTTGAAGAAGAATAGCATATGAGCTTTGCAAGCTTCATCAATTTTCTACAGGTAAACACAAATGATGCCCAAAATGATTGAAAACGCCGCCGGTCGTAAAGTGCCCACCGAAGTAAACGGCGTTCCGCAAACGCCTTACCAGGGTGTGGATGGGTATCGCCCTTCGGGAAATAAAGCAGCCCCGCCGATCCGTTCCGCCGCCGACTATCCCCGGGACGGGAACAAGGTTGTGCCCGGCCTGAAAGAAGCTCTGTTGAAAGCGGGCCTCCGGGACGGCATGACTCTCTCTTCCCACCATCATTTCCGGAACGGTGATCTCATCATGAATCAGGTCTTTGACATTGCCGCCGAATTGGGTATCAAGCACCTCCGCTGGTTTCCGTCGGCCGCCTTTCCCTGTCATGCCCCGGTGATTGAACACATTAAAAACGGTGTGGTCGACTGGGTGGAAGGTTCCCTGAACGGACCGCTAGGGGATTTCGCTTCCCGGGGTGGAATGCGGGGTACGGCGATTCTTCGATCTCATGGCGGTCGCTGGCAGGCGGTCCAGGACGGGGAAGTCCATATCGATATCGCGATTTTAGCCGCGCCAACGGCCGATCCGTTCGGCAACGCCACCGGTGACCGGGGACCTTCCGCCTGCGGTTTGCTGGGATTCGGTCTGGTGGATTCCCTCTACGCCGATCAGGTCATCGTCGTCACCGACAACCTGGTTCCTTTCCCCTGCATTCCCTGGCAAATCCAGGGACAGAATG
>RFIZ01000121.1 GCA_003695105.1 Fidelibacterota bacterium | reverse complement strand
GTCAATGTTCAACCACTTTTTTCTGCCTTTTCCGGCGGAGTTTTTCTATTTTCACACCATGTGCGGACGGAAAACTCTCACCCGGGACATGCAATCCATCATCGAGGAGCTGGCCGTGGAGGAATGGGAGGACCCGGAGGCCTACGTTCCCTCCTATAACATTGCCCCCACCCAGCGATCGCCGATCCTTCTGTTCACCGGTCACCGGACGGTTCGGCTGATGCGGTGGGGACTGATTCCGCGGTGGGCGAAAGATGCCCGCCGGGCGGCGCACCTCATCAATGCCCGGGTGGAGACCGTGCTGGAAAAACCATCCTTTCGCCCGCTGATAGCCGATCATCGCTGTATTGTCATTGCCGACGGTTATTATGAATGGAAACGGGAGGGCCCGTCAAAACAACCCTTTTATTTCCGCCATCCGGAAGGAAAATTGTTGCTCATGGCCGGACTCTGGGATGGTTGGACCTCACCGGAAGATGAGGTATGGAACACCTATACCATCATCACCAAACCGGCCATCCGACCGCTGGCACACATCCATACCCGGATGCCGGTGATTTTGCCCCCCGAAATCATAGACACCTGGCTGCGGCCCGGCGGTGATCCATCCCGCGATCTGCTCCCACTACTGAATGAGGTCCGACCCCGGCTCCAGATGTATGCCGTATCCTCCCGCGTCAATTCGCCCCGGAACAACAGTCCCGAATGCATTCTCCCCCTGCATTCCTGACCCGGAAATTCTTCCCCTTCTCCGACGATAACCCTAACACAATTCTAACAAAATAGAACTTGTGTTCCACCCCTGAATTGCCGAATTTCCCGCACCTTTTCACGTGCCCAAAACAAACGCACACAGTGAGCAAGTCCAAACCCACTTTTCTCTATCCGAAATACAGCCTGTCCCGGTTGTATTCCTACCCATTCCTACGAACTAAATCCAAGGAGCGTCAAATGAAACGAATCCTATCCATTGTGATGGTTATGGTTCTCCCGGCGCTCGTTTTGGCGCAAGGATCCATCTCCGGAACGGTTACTGATGCCCAAACCGGAGCGGCTCTCGCCGGAGCGAACGTATTCATCGAGGGAACCACGATGGGGGCTGCTGCCGATGCCAACGGCGCTTACAACATCGCCGATGTACCGAACGGCACCTATACGGTGACGGCTTCAGTGATCGGGTATGCCGATGTCAGTCAAACGGTGACTGTGGAGGGAGCCACCACCCTGAATTTTGCACTGACAGCTTCGGCGCTGGAAATGAGTGCTCTGGAAGTGCTGGCTTCCCGGGCCACCCAGGCCACGCCGGTGGCTTTCACGGATGTGCCCAAGGAAGAGATGGAACTCCGTCTGGCCTCCCGGGACATTCCCATGGTGTTGAACACCACGCCCAGCGTCTATGCGACCCAGCAGGGCGGCGGCGCCGGTGATGCCCGGGTCAACGTCCGCGGTTTCAACCAACGGAACGTGGCCATCATGATCAATGGTGTCCCGGTGAACGACATGGAAAACGGTTGGGTGTACTGGTCCAACTGGGACGGCGTGGGTGACGCCACCTCCTCCATTCAGGTTCAGCGCGGACTCAGCGCCGTGAATCTGGCGACCCCGTCCATCGGTGGTACCATGAACATCATTACCGATCCCACAGCGGCCAAAAGTGGCGGCCTGTTCAAACAGGAAATCGGTCAATGGGGTTTCCTGAAGACCACCCTGAATCTGAATACGGGCCTGATCAACAACAAATTCGCCCTGAGCGGAACCTTCGTCAAAAAAACCGGCGACGGCTTCTACGGCGGCACCTGGACAGATGCCTATGCCTGGTATCTGGGCGCCAGCTACGCTATGTCGAAGAATGATCGGTTCGAATTATATGCTTTGGGTGCTCCCCAGCGCCACGGACAGAATTTGTACAAGCAGAACATGGCCACCTACAGTCATGATTTCGCCAAAGACTACATTCCGGATTCCATCAAGGATGCCTACTTCGAAAAATTCCCGGAAGTGGGACGAGATTTCAACCAGAACTGGGGAAAAGTCTCCTCGTCCTATGACGGCAAACAATACTGGGCCATGTACAAGGAACATCCCAGCGACAGTCGGTATGACAAAACCCTGTTGAACGAGCGGGAGAACTTCTTCCATAAGCCCCAGGTGAATTTGAACTGGTACCACAATTTCAGCGACAATATGCGCCTGTCTTCCATCCTCTATTGGTCCGGTGGACATGGCGGTGGTACCGGGACGTACGGTCATCTCTATCGTCGTGACAACGACGGTGAACTCGGTGACGACAATTACAAATTCTATTATGGACCTTCTCCCTGGCATTGGGACTGGGATGCCACCATCGCCGCCAACAGTTCCAATGACGATACGGTCTATATTGACAAAAAAGCCATTGCCCGGGGTGATAAAGAATCCGTGGGTATTCTGCGGAACAGCCGGAATAATCAGTGGACCGTGGGCGCCATTTCAAAGCTGAATTTTGATGTCAGTGATCACCTGCAGACCATTTTTGGTATCGACTGGCGTACGGCCCAGATTGACCATTTCCGGGAAGTCCGGGATCTGCTGGGCGGAGACTACTATGTCTTTACCGGCAATGATTTTGATACAACGCCGGAATCTCAGAAAAAACATCTGGGTGATAAAATCGTGTATTACAACACGAACACCGTGGACTGGTTGGGTCTCTTTGGTCAGGCCAACTTTGAAAGCGGACCCATCACGGCGTATGGAATGGCCGGCTGGTCCACGATCAAATACACCTTCACCGACCACTTTACCGATGCCGGTAACGGGAAAGAACTCTTCGTCGAATCTCCCTCCATCGGCGGCTTCCAGGTCAAAGGTGGAGCCAGCTTCAACCTGAGCGAAAACATGGGTGTATTCGCCAACTTCGGGAACGTTTCCAAGGTCCCGATCTTCGACAATGTGATCGACGACGGCAATGGCGCCCTAAACGACAATCCCAAGAACGAAACCTTCAACTCGATTGAACTGGGCGGTTTCATGGACATGGGTATGCTCAACCTGAAGGCCAACTACTATAATACCACCTGGAAAGATCGTTCCTTCACCAAGGGCGTCACCAACACCGACGGTTCGGAAGGACTGGTGAGCCTCAGCGGCGTCAATGCCAATCACTCCGGTATTGAAGGTGAAGTGGCCTTCCAGCCCATGAAACTCTTCCGTCTGGACGGAGCGGTTTCCATCGGGAACTGGAAATATATCGATGATGCCCACGGTAAATATCGTCCTGATCGGGGTGTCGACACCTACGAAGAGTACGATCTGTACATTAAAGATCTGAAAGTGGGTGATCAGCCTCAGACCCAGATTGCTCTGGGCGCTTCCGTGTTCCCCCTGGACGGCTTCCAGGCGCAACTGGTGCTGAAACACTACGCCAACAACTATGCCGATTTTGATCCCCTGGCACGGACCGATCCGAATGACCGGGCCCAGAGCTGGAAAGCGCCGGATTACAGCGTAGTGGATTTCCACGCCATGTACAACCTGCCGATTCAGTTGGGCAATGCCCGGTTGCAGGCCTTTGTCCACGTCTTCAATCTCCTGGATGCGGTCTATATCCAGGATGCCGTGGATAACAGCAAATACAACGCTTACACCGGCAACGGGAAAAACCACGCTGCCGATGATGCAGAAGTGTTCTTCGGACTGCCGCGCTTCTTCAACGCCGGCCTGACGGTTCGCTTCTGATCCTGTAACACCCGGATAAAAAAAGCCCCGATCTCTATCGGGGCTTTTTTTTTGGAGTACCGGACTTTATTGAATGCCCGGGAGAATACGTCGCTCCAAGATCCGACCGGTGGAGTCCGACACCGTCCGGGTCGTTTCCATGGCCGTATAATCCCGTTCCAGGGTTTCCTTCCGCACGATTCGTCCCCGGGCATCGCGCCAGGTGGACTGGATGAGTCCCTCACCGGAACGATAAACCAGTTCCTTGCTACCCACCAGGGTGGAATCCCCACGGAATCCCCGGACAGCGACCAGACTGCCGTCAGGACGGTTGGAGGATTTGGGATAGGTGATTTCATAGAAATAATATTGAATTCCCTGTTTGTCCAGCACCGCGATCCGCGCCGGATAGAGACCGGAATTCAGGCGTACCCGGATCGTCCAGCCCTTTTTCAAGGAACTGACCGGAGGGAGGCTCAAATCGGGAAACAATTCCTGGAGGCGGGTTTGCCGGAAAATGCGGATCTGATAATGCCGGAAATAGTGCGACTTGTCCCGTTGAAGGCGCACTTCATAGACGGGCTGCCGGTCCTCGTCAATGTAGGTGACCCGGCTCAGAAATCCCTGCCGGTCGAACTGGCCCTTGAAATACTTTCCCCGATCCAGATCCAGGGGGGTAATATCACCGGACAATGCGCCCTGCAGGGCATCCCAGTTCCGGGCCATGCGTAGTGAGCGCGGTTTCCCCTTTTGGATGACCTGCGGCAGGGCAGACGGCTTTTTCTTCTGGTGCTTATCCCGGGCCACACCGACCGTCAGCAGCAGGCAGAGTCCTCCCGCCAGCCATACGGAACACTTCGGCATCAGCCCAGGCCCCAGTAGATGACCCAGAGAAATCCGGTGACGATCAGCAGGCCGACCCAGGCGCCCCCACGGGGGAGGGGTTTATCCAGCTGGGCTTCCCGGACCATTTCCCGGTAATCCAGCGCCACCGGCACGACATATCCTTCCTGCACATCCACGATCTTACTGCCGGGCAGGAGCACGGTGGAATCCGCACTGTCGACGGCGGTGGGGAAAAAACTCACTGTGTGGCGACCCGGTCGCACCGGGAGGACCGATTCCAGGGGCGTATGCCCGATCATTCCGCCGTCCAGGTACACCGGGATATCCGGCTGAGGACAGGTGATGATCAGGCCGGTCCGGACCGAATCCGTGGGCATCCCCTGGGCCCACAGGCCTGCCAAAAGGACGATCCACAAAACGAAACTGGAACTAACGATTCTGAACATAGCGTAATTCCTGTTGCAGCCGGGCGACTTCGAGCAGCAGAGACTCCGGATCTTCCTCCCGGGCTTCCATCTGTTTCATCTGAGCGCGCAAACGGGCGATTTCTTCCTTGAGATGGTGAATTTCCAGCTTTTTTACACAATCCACAACCATCTGTTCGGCGTTTTCATAGGGCGTGGCCTCTACCAACACAGCGGCCACCCGTTCCCGGTCGGCTTTATCGGTGAACAGATCCACCAGCGCCGCGGGGTCGGCCTTTTTCAGGGCCTGTCGAACCACCTGTTGCAGCACCGGATCGGTAAATTGCTCCGGCTTGATCATTTCCATTGCCCGGGATCGGGCTTCCGGGTCCGGTCCGGTGAGGATCCGGATCAGATCCACCTGCGCTTTCTCCAGTCCACT
>RFIZ01000120.1 GCA_003695105.1 Fidelibacterota bacterium | reverse complement strand
GTCCGGAAGGCTGTGCTTCCATATTGTGGCGGGATGCGGCCAAGGCGCCCGTGGCAGCGGAGGCGCTGAAACTGATTCCCAAAGATTTGGTCAAGATGGGTGTGTGCGACCGCATCATCACCGAACCCCTGGGTGGCGCCCACCGGGATCCCCAGGCCACTGCGGATCGACTGGGAGAGGTTGTGGCCGAAGAATTGGACCGCTTGACCCAGGATCCGCCGGAGGATTTTCTGGAACGGCGGATTCAGCGCTATGCCAACATCGGACTGGTCCTGAATGATTGAACACCATTTTCCGGTCACCGTCTATTACAAAGATGTGGATCAAATGGGGATCGTCTATTATACCCGCTATCTGGAATATTTTGAAATGGCGCGGACGGAATGCCTTCGATCGATCGGATTATCCGTCACCGACCTGGAAGGCAAGGGACTGTACCTGCCCGTATCGGAATGTTCCCTGCGGTATCACCGGGGCGCCCGCTTTGAGGACCGACTCGATGTCTGTTCCCAAATAGCCACTGTTCCCCGGGCCAGGCTGACCATAGATTACACCGTCACCGATGGAGCGGGTCAAACGCTGGTGACGGGGAGGACCATTCATGCCATTGTCAATAAAAAGGGGAAACCCATCCGGGCTCCCAAAATCTTACTAGATGCGATCGAAACCCACCTAACGGGAGAACAAATATGAAAAAATCCTTTCAAGTACTGGGGATGACTCTGCTGATTTGGAGTTGCACCAAAACCGTCCCCAACGGGATGAATTGGCAACTGCAAGCATTTCAGAATGTATTGGACCAGGCCGGCGATAAAACGGTATTCGTTGAGTTTTACACTGACTGGTGAAGCTGGTGTAAGCGGCTGGATGCCGACACGTTTTCCGATCCCAAGGTTCAACAATTCATGCGGGATCATTTCGTGGTGACCCGGGTCAATGCCGAAAAAGGCGAAGGAGTCGATTTGAAAGAACGCTACTCCGTACCCGGATATCCGACCATGATTTTTGTCGATACTCAAGGCCGGGAAATCGATCGTCTCATCGGTTACCGTCCACCGGATGCTTTTTTAGCGAAAGCCGACAGTGTCTCCCGAAACCTGGGCACTGTACCGTTCCTGGAGCAGGCCGTAGCGCAGGATCCGAATGATGGAGCACTCTGGAAGCGATTGGCTGCGAAATATGAAGAACGCGGTGATTACCAACGGGCGCACCATGTGTGGGAAAGCCTGGCGGAATTGGGATCGCAGCCGCAGGATCTGGTTGAATATAAATTATTGACCCTCCAGGCCCGTCTCGACCATGATCCGGCTCCTTTGGTGCGGTTCGTTCACGATCACCCGGATCATGCCTATTTACCGGACATTTACAACGCCGGCCTGAGCCTGTTCCGCCGCCAGGATGCACCGGAAGAGGAAGGAAAATTTTTCCTGTCCTTCGTGAATTACATGGAAAAACAGGGAAAAGGCGGACCCGGGCTCTGGAACAGTTTTGCCTGGCGGATGACGGAAATCGAACAAAACCTACCGGTGGCACTGGACAAGATCACCCGGGCGGTGGACTTGATGCAAAACAGCGAACCCAAAGACCGGGCCCAAGTGATGGATACTCAGGCGGAAGTGCTCTGGAAGCTGGGTCGTACGGCCGAAGCTCTTGACGTTATGGAAAAATGCATTGCTCTCCAGCCGGATGATCCCTATTACCAGAAACAAAAGGAAAAATTTCTGGGGAAAGCTTCCTGATTCCGTTCCCTGTCCCGGATATCAAGCTGTCCGAGTCTGCAGCACATCTTCCGGTTGTCAGCGCTTCGCGTTTCGGTGAATCAATTCCGGTTGATGAGATAGATGGCGCTGGCGGCCAGAAAACCGCCGCCTACGGTTGTAAACTGAAACGGTTCCCGGAGGATCCAGGCGGCAAAAATCAAAGCACTGGCCGGAACTAAAAAGATGAATGAACTTGATTTTTCCGATCCCAGGGACTTCGTAGCCAGGAAATACACCGTCGTACCGAAAGCCATGGCTCCCGCTGAAACAAAGGCCAGATTCAACCAGAAATAACCGTCCAGGTGGAACACAGTGGTCAAACCGTGGCGGACAGAAAAGGGCAGGGCGATCAGTCCTGCTACCCAATAGGTGATGAGGCTGAATGTCAGCACATGTATGGAGTCCCGCACCGATTCCATGAGCACGGTCAGGACGGCCCAGGTGAAGGCGCAGAGCAGAAAGTAAAAATTTCCCGATTGAAACAGGCTGTCCCAGCTCAGGTCCCAAATGTTCAATATGATGGCACCGCCGGTCAAACCCAGGATCAGTCCCAGAATATCCTTACGGCGCAGGGAACGACCAAACCACCAGGCGGCCAGCAGAGAAGTGATTATCGGGTTGAGGGTGGTCACCAGTACACCCCCGGCCCCGGCTAATCCCAGTCGGGAACCGAGAAAAAAGAATAAATTGTAGGCCCCGATCAGGAATCCGCCGGCAAGGGCTCCCCATAAACCACCGGATCGATGGATGCGCCAATATCCCGTGATAAATACCACCGGGGTAAACAATACACTGGCCAGGAAAAAGCGCCAGAAAATCAAATGCCAAACGGATATTTCATACCCGGCAAGAATATGCCCGTTCGTCCAGGACAAGCCCCAGGTCAGCATGGCGGATGCCAGCAACAGATAGAGTACCGTTTTATTCATGGCATCCGAACTGTGGGACTGTCGATAGCGGCGCCGGTTTCTGCGCGGTCGATCAGGCGCCGAAAGTGAAATGGTCCGGGAGCTGCTCCACCGAAGTTCCCTCCGGAACCCAGGATAGATCCAGAATGGTATAGGTCGGTTCGTGCGTATTGAAGATGGGAACGACTCTCTGACCGATCTTCGGTTCTCCTACAGACAGATAACTCATGAGGATCGTCGCTACGCCTTCAAACTCCACGTTTATGAATCGCACCGGCTTTTTCAGCGTATTGAAAGCGCCGGTCCGTTCCGTCACCATAAACGTATGTACTTTGGCGGTTTGCCGTGCCAGATCAGTTACGTCAATGATGTCCGTGCGCTGCAAACAATCGGGACAATGGATGATAAAAGGGACATGGCGGGTCCCTGTATGTTCGCAGTCCGGATTCCGGCATTCCGTTCCCAGGAGGCGCCCCTGAGACAGGGCTTCAAAAAACGGCGCCTCGCCCCCATAGGTGTGGATATGGGTGATGTCCCGGGGATTGGTGACGCCCACAAGTTTCCCTTCTTCATCGAAAATCGGTGAATTTGGATACACATAATGAAAGGCACCCTGCACCCGGTACCGTCCCTGTTCTACTCGTACGGTTCCCCGTTCCTGTGTACGGCTCATGCGTCATTCCTTTCCAATACATAATTCGGGTCCACCAGTATGGTGGCGGTGACATGACTTCCCACCCCGGCATGGCTGATGGCCAAACCGCGATGAGCGTTTTCTACCTGGAGATTGGTCCAGTCGGCAGGTTTTTGTCGGCCGAAGGCTTCCCATTTTTTCGGATCACCATGCATCTCTTCCCAGCGATGCCAGATTTGCTGCGCCACTTCAATGGCCTGCATGATTCCGGTGGCACCGACCGCATGCATGTTGCCGATCAGTCCTCCGGAAAGGTTGGCCGGTAGTTTCCCCGGTTTCCCCGTATGGGGATTGGTGTGGTAACAATCTCCGCTTTCCACATACGTGCGGCCTTCGCCATAGGGGCGGATGCCAATATCTTCGTAGGTCTGGATATCCGAGATGGTGAACGCATCATGGAGTTCGACCAAATCCAGATCTTCGGTGGGATCGGTGATCCCGGCCATTCGATATCCGTAATAGGCTGCCATCCGCGCCGCCAGAAAACCGGTAAATCCCGGATAACGATCCCCGCCAGGGAACCGCTCGCCCAAATCTTTGTACTGATCGGCCGTTTCGTGGGGGAGGAGAGGAATCTCCATGTGACGGCGGTCCGCCGGACGGAGAGTGTGGCTGCCGGCAGCGACATACACCCGCAGGGGATGGTCGGTTAACTCAAATGCTGTTTTTTCATCACAAAAGACGGCACAAGCGGCTCCCACACTCATCAAACAGCAGTCCAGCGCATGCAATGGATGGGCTACCACCGGCGAATTCAACACGTCTTCCACGGTGATTTTCCGACCGCCGTGGGCGTGAGGATTCATCCGCCCATATCCCCGATTCTTGACGGCAATTTCCGCCATGGTGCGCCGGAAGGAATCCTCCGATTTTCCAAAGACCTGCCAATATTTCTGGGCCATGACGGCGTAATACCCTGTATAAATATGTCCCAGCGGTGTTTCCCAGTCTTTATCGGCGGCGGAAGCGATGTAGTGGTTCCCCTCATCCGTCGGGACTTCATCCATGCGTTCCCACCCCATGGCCAGGACACAATCAGAATACCCGGAAGCAACGGTTTTAAACGCTTCCCAGAGGGTTGAGCCGCCGGTGGCGCCACCGGTCTTGATCCCTACGTTTCCCATGGGATCCAGTCCCAGCCGATCATGAATCAGGGCTTCTCCCAGGAGTTGATCTCCGAAATGATCGGCAAAATGACCGTAATAGGCGGTATGGATATAACGCTTCAATTCCGCCGGGGATTTCCCGATAAAATGGGACGCCTCCGTAAACG
>RFIZ01000119.1 GCA_003695105.1 Fidelibacterota bacterium | reverse complement strand
TGAGCGGCTGGCAGATCTGCGAGCGCGTGAAGGCCGACTTCCCCCGCGTGACGGTTGGGCTCATCACCGGGTGGGGCGCGACCACGGCCCTTCTGCATCAGACCCGCCCCCTCCGATTCCGGCGGCTGGACCGGGGCGGTTGGCCGGTCTCCTTCGATTCCCTCGACGCCAACCAGGCCGCCTTTGCCGATGTGGACGGTGACGGTGATCTGGATGTGTTCCTCACCGATGAACACCATCCCAATCATTTGTGGATTCAGCAGCCGGGACTCACCTTCCGCGAGGAAACGGAGGCCTGGCATCTGGGACGGGAAAACCGGGTCAGCGAAGGGGCGGCCTTTGGCGATCTGAACGGGGACCACCGTCCGGATTTGGTCGTCTGTAACTGGTTTTACCCCGATGAAGTGTATCTCCATGAGTCGACGAACCGCTTTCGATCGGTGGCGTTGCCGCTGCCCCATTTTGCGGAAGCACGGGAATCCAACAGTGTCTGCCTGGCCGATGTGAATCACGACGGAAAACTGGACCTACTGATCTGTGATCGGAACGGATCGAGCCGTCTCTATCTGAATACGACCACCCGGCCCGACTCGCTGGCCTTTCAGGAAGGCCGGGGCCGGTGGGCGCTGAACGATCCCTATCCGGCCTATGGCGCCGTGGTGGGAGATGTGGACAATGACGGCTGGGAAGATGTGTTTTTCACCAATGTGGGACCCAATCGATTGTACCGGGGATCGCCGGATGGATTCACCCTGGTGTGGGAGGAGGGTCCGCCCGGATATTACAGCACCGGCAGCGCCCTGGCGGACCTGGAAGGCGACGGTGATCTGGATCTGGTGGTGGCCAACAAGGACACGGCCCTGCAACTGTTCATCAATCCTCTCCGCCGGTCCCACTGGCTGGACCTCCGGCTGGAGGGAGTCTGGTCGAACCGGGAAGCCATCGGCGCCCGCCTTCAGGTCTGGGATTCGACCCGGACCCGGCTTCTCCTGACCAAAGAAATCACGGCGACGGCCGGCTATTATTCCCAACCTCCGGCCGACATCCACCTTGGCCTGGGACTGCACCGACGGGTGTTTCTCACCGTTCAGTTTCCTTCCGGAATCCGGCGGCAGGAGATGGCCGTCGCGGACCACCGGTTGGTCCTGTCGGAAACCGGCGTCCTGGTGGGAACCGGAGTCCGGTTCGGCCGCCGGCTGGTCCGGCTGGTTCATCAGGCTGTCTTCTGGCGCAACAGCCTTCGCCTGGTGGTGATTTTCCTGTTATTGTGGTTGTTTTATCGTCTGGCCCAAAGCCGGTATGGGTGGGGAGTCCGACCCCTATTGTTGACCTGGGCAGTGGTGGCCGGGCTGCTCTACCTGGTGGTGGGCCTGTTGTCTCACCCCACCGCGGAGCAGGTGTTGAAAACGATTTTGAACGGTACGACCCTGGCCGAAGGGCTGCTGGTGGTGCTGTTGGAAAATGACCACCGGCGTCGCCGCCGCAAACGGGAGCAGCGGGAAACCCTGGTGCGTTTCTCGGAAACGATGCCCGATCTCCATGAGAACCGGCAGCTGGCGGAACGGCTGGTCGCTCTCACCGGCAAGGCCCTCCACCTGCAGGCGGCGGGCCTGTGGATCCGCACCGGACAGGATTTCCAGCGTGCGGCGTGCTACCCCTCCGATCCTCCCGTACCGGCCACCCTGCCGGCGCGGATTCCCGGGTCCAAACAGGACACCGCCCCGGACATCTTGCCCTTCGAAACGGTCCAGGTCTTGCGCTACCAGGAAGAAGTGGTGGGACTCTGGGGGTATACCGGGAGTCCGGAGCGGCTGTGGAAACTGGACCGGGAAGACCGGGACTTGTTGAAACTGTTGGCCGACACGGCGGCCCTGTCGATTCAAAACAACCGCTATCTGGAACGGGTCACCGCCCAGGAGCGTGAACTGGCGGCCCAACGGGTGCGCAGGGAACTGCTCCAGACCCTGGAGGAGAAAAACCGGGAATTGACCCACCTGAATCAGGAGTTGAAACAGACCCAGGCCCAATTGGTGCAGCAGGAGAAAATGTCGGCTCTGGGGCAGCTGGTGGCGGGGATCGCCCACGAGGTGAACAATCCCATGGGTATTCTCCACGGGAATCTGGAAATGGCCCGAGAACTGCTGGCGGCGCCGGAGTGGACGCCGGACAGTCGCCAAGAACTCCAGGCCATGATCGATGATATGCGGGAAAGCAGCCTCCGCATCCGTCAATTGATCCGGGACTTGCGGGATTTTTCCCGCCTGGATCAGGCGGAATTTGTCCGCACCAATCCCGTGGCCGGCCTGAAATCCACCCTGACCCTGGTTCGGGGAGAGTTCAAGGACCGGATCCGGGTCCATCTCCAGCTCGAGGACGTGCCTGAAATCGAATGCGCGCCGGGACAGTTGAATCAGGTCTATCTGAATCTGTTATTGAATGCGTCCCAGGCCATGCAAGCCGGCGGGGATCTCTGGATCCGGGTTTGGGTGGACCGGGACTCCATTTGGTTGCGCTTCCGGGATACGGGTCCGGGCATCGCTCCCCAGGTGATGGAGCACCTGTTCGAACCCTTTGTTACCACCAAGCCGGTGGGGGCCGGCACCGGACTGGGGCTGAGTATCAGCTATAGTATCATCCGGGATCACGGCGGGACCCTGGAAGCCAGGAATTGGGAGGAAGGAGCCGAATTCCTGATTCGTTTACCCCTGCATACTGAACAAGGAGATTTCCATGGCAGAAGCAACCATCTTGCTGGTAGATGACGAACCATTGGTGCTGCGGGCGATGGCCAGAACCCTGGGCACGGGCTACCGTCTCCTGCAGGCTACCGACGGCGCCGGCGGACTGGAATGGCTGGGAAAGGAAGAGGTCGCCGTGATCCTGGCGGACCAGCGCATGCCAGGTTTGTCGGGGGATGCATTTCTGAAACGGGCCCGCAGCCTCCAACCGGAGGCCGTCCGCATCCTGATCACCGGCTATGCCGATATCCAGGCGGTGGTGCGGGCCGTGAACGACGGGGGAATCTACTTTTACGTGGAAAAACCCTGGGAACCGGAGGAATTACGTCTGTTGGTGGCGAACGCCGTGGAGCACTATCGTCTCCAGCGGGAAAACCGGCGTTTGGTGGAACAGTTGAAACAGGCCAATCAAAATTTGGCGGAAGAAAATCGCCGCCTGCAACATTCTCTGGCTGCCCAGGTGCAATTCGATCACATCGTGGGTGAGAGTCCGGCCATGCAGGCAGTGTTCCAATTGGTGAAAAAAGTCATTCCCACCG
>RFIZ01000118.1 GCA_003695105.1 Fidelibacterota bacterium | reverse complement strand
GGTGGTGGCGCCGGGGTTCATCGATATCCATACCCACACCGATGTAGAACTGCTGGTAAATCCCAAAGGAGAAAGCAAAATTCGTCAGGGAGTCACCACCGAAGTCAGCGGAAACTGTGGTTCCTCACCCTTTCCTCTCACCTCCCGGGGCCTGGAAGAGCTGAATGACTATTACCGCCGGAAATACGGACTGGAAGTGACCTGGGAAAACCTGGACGGATTTTTCCGCCGGCTCAAACGGGTGGGACTGGGGCTGAATTATGCCACCTTCACCGGGCAGGGCGATCTCCGCAATGCCGTGGTGGGACCCAACGATGTTCCGGCTACCCCTGAGGATGTGCGGGCCATGGAAGCTCTCCTGGCCGAATCCATGGAAATGGGTAGTCTGGGACTGTCTACCGGCCTTGAGTATGCGCCCGGTAGTTATGCCACTACCGAAGAATTGACGACATTGTGCCAAACCGTGGCCCGCTACGGCGGGGTGTACGCCACCCACATGCGTAATGAAGACGATTTTGTGGAAGAGGCCATCACAGAAGCTCTGACCATTTCACGGGGTGCCGGCGTTCCCCTACAGATTTCTCATCTGAAGGCTTGCAACCGGTCCAACTGGGAGAAAATCGATCGGATCCTGGACTATCTGGAACCTATTTGTAGACAGGAACCGGTGTCCGCCGATCGCTATCCCTACGATGCCTGGGGAACGGGTTTGTCCAGTTTCATTCCGCTCTGGGCGCGGCAGGGCACCACCGAGGAAGTCATGAACCGCTTGCTCGTTCCGGAGCAACAACGAAAGATCCTGGCTTACGCCCGGGATCGGGCCCAACGTATCGGCGGCTGGGATCGGGTCTGGATTTCCTCCTGTTCCCTGGAGGAGAATCGCGCCTGCGAAGGCAAATCCATCGCCCAGATTGCCGCGGAACGGAAGCAGTCACCGGAGGACGTGGTCAAAACCCTGCTCCTGGAGGAACGCCTCCACGTGGGTGTGGTGGGCTTTGCCATGAAAGAAGAAAACCTGGAAAAAGTATTGCAGGCCCCCTTCGTCATGATCGGTTCCGACGGGAATGCCGTGGCTCCCTACGGCGTTTTGGGTCAGGGGAAACCCCATCCCCGGTTTTACGGAACCTTCCCTCGGGTTCTGGGCCGGTACGTCCGGGAGAAACAGGTTTTGTCCCTGCCGGCAGCCATTCAGAAAATGACTTCACTCCCGGCCCGAAAACTGGGCCTGAATGACCGGGGTGAAATCGCCATCGGGAAAAAGGCGGACCTGGTCCTGTTCGATCCTGCTACCGTCCGGGATCAGGCGACCTACACCGATCCTCATCGGTATCCGGTGGGCATTCCTACCGTCATCGTCAATGGTCAACTTACCCTGCACAACGGTCGTCACACCGGTGTACTGGCCGGCGAAATTCTGCGCCACCGGAGCGCCGCATGAAACGCAATTATTCGGTTCTCATTCTCCTGTTCACTCTGGGCCTGATCCTGACCTGTACCCATTGCCGTCGTGGGGATGAAGATCTCCAAGCCCTGGTGGAAGACATTGGTCACCGATTTGCTCCTGACTCCCGGGTGGCTATCTGGTCCGTTAAAATCGAACGGCGCCATGGAACACCAACCCTGACGGGCGAAACCACGGTTCCCCAGGCAGTAGAAGCTCTGCGAGATTCCCTGGAAGCACGAGGACAATCCGTGCAATGGGACGTCCGGGTGTTGCCTGTTCCTGCTTATCGCTCTACCCCCTTTGGCGTGGTGACCATTTCCGTCACCAATCTGCGGGGGATTCCGGATCGTGGCGGGGAATTGGTGACCCAGGCGATTCTGGGGACTCCGGTCCGGCGGTATAAACGCAACGATTACTGGGATCTGATCCAAACCCCCGACGGGTACCTGGGGTGGGTGGATCGAGGAACGATTACCTGGATGGATTCTACTGAGTTTACCCGGTGGCGGCAGTCGCTTCGCTGTCTGGTGACCGTTCCGTATGCACTGGTTCTGGCCGATTCCGGGGATACCGCAGAGACGGTGTCGGACGCCGTGGCCGGCTCCCTGCTGGAATATTCCACCGTGCGGGACGGATACTGGTGGGTCCGCTTTCCCGACGGACGCACCGGCAAATTACGGCAATCAGACGCTGTTGATTTCCGGTCCTGGCTCCGGAGCTCCCGTCCTATGCCGGACCAGCTGCTCCTGACGGCAAAACGCTTTCGGGGATTCCCCTATCTTTGGGGCGGAACTTCCACCAAGGGCTTTGACTGCAGCGGGTTCACCAAAACGGTTTATTTCCTGCAGGGCTGGCTCCTGCCTCGGGATGCCTCCCAACAGGTCACCGTCGGGCAGCTGGTTACCCGTTCGGTGGATTTTGAATTGCTGCAGCCCGGTGATCTGCTTTTTTTCGGACGTAAGGCCACCGCCGATGAACCGGAACACGCGACCCATGTGGGTCTTTATCTGGGAAACACCGAATTCATCCATTCCTCCGGTCGGGTGAAAATCAACAGTCTGGATTCCACCCGGGCCAATTTCAACCAGTATCGCTACGATCATTTTTTACAAGCCCGGCGAATCCTGTCCGATTCCACCGTACCGGTTCTCAAGCGTCAGGAATGGTACGTCCAGACAACGGAGGTCGATCGCCATGAATGAACGCGTCTTCATCACCGGAGCCAGCAGCGGT
>RFIZ01000117.1 GCA_003695105.1 Fidelibacterota bacterium | reverse complement strand
GTCCAGGCCCAGCAGGGAGCGGGCGACGGTCGTGGAGGACTCCTTCACCTGCTGGTGGAGAGACCGCCCGTGGGAATCCATGGAAACCACGGCCCGGAAATCCTCCACGTCGATGACCCACATGGCCTCCGGTACGCCGAATTCCTCCAGTTTGATCACGTCCCGGACCCGTTTCACGGCCTGGGCCAGCAGGGTGGCGGCTCCGCCTACGGCATGGAGATAGACGGCCCCGTATTGTTGCAGTCCCGCCAGGGTCCTGGGTCCCATGCCCCCCTTGCCCATGACGCCCCGCACGCCGTATTCGCCGATGATGTCGGCCTGGTAGGGTTCTTCCCGAATGGAGGTAGTGGGACCGGCCGCTACAAAGCGCCACCGATCCCCTTCCCGGGCCACCACCGGACCGCAGTGGTACAGGATGGAATCCCGCAACAGGTCCCGCACTTCGTCCGGCCGCTCCCGGATCATCCAGGCATGAGCCGTATCGCGGCCCGTGACCATCGTGCCCCAGATGGACACTTCGTCTCCCGCCTTCAGGGTGCGAATAGTGGCTTCGTCCACCGGTAAGGTCAGTTTAATCATAGGTCACCTCCCCGGGTGTATAGAGCATGGTCCGGCGCCGGTCGGCCCAGCACATGTAGGCGATGGAAACAAAGAAGGACGCCGGCAGGCGGTGGGCGGCGCCGATCTTCACGGCCAGGACGGTCGTCTTGCCGCCGAAACCCATGGGACCAATGCCCAGCGTGTTCAAATCCTGATACAGTTTCGTTTCCAGATCCGCCAGGTCCGGGTTGGGGTTGGTGTCCGTCAGGAGACGGAAGAGCTGCTTTTTGGCCACGATCATTCCCGTGGCCCGGTCGCCGCCGACACCCACTCCCAGGACCCCCGGAGCGCACCCCAGGCCCTGGGCCCGATTGACGGCATCCACGATACATTTGTACACTCCGTCCAGATCCCGACCGGCCTTCAGCTCCGCACTGGGCAGTTTGTACTGGGTGGACACGTTTTCGCAGCCGCCGCCTTTCAGGGCCAGCCGGAGGCGGATGGCTGGTTCATCCCATTCGTCGAAATGGATGAAAGGCGCCATTTCCCCCGTGTTGTCCCCGGAATTCTTCCCGGTGATGGAATCCACCGCATTGGGGCGGAGATACACTTTTTCGGTGGCGATGCGGGTGGCGTCCCGGATGGCGGTTTCCACTTTCCGCAGGGACACGCCTTCCGGAATGGTGACGAAATGCAAATTGGTGCCCGTATCCTGACAGATGGGAGTGGAATTCTTTTCCGCTTCCCGGGCGTTGCGAATCATGAAGGACAGGACCGACCGGGCCGCGGAGCCTTCCGCTTCCCGGTCACGATGGGCCTCCATCGCCGCGAGCACGTCTTCCGGCAGACGGGTAGAGGTGCGCCGGATCAGTTCCACCACCGCATCTCTGAAATCGTCGGCATCGAATTCAAACATTGAGCCCCCTTTCAGCCTTGAACGGGTTGCGGGTCACTCCACCAGCCAGGTTTCGCCTGCATTCAGCAGGGCCTTCAGGTCGCCCCGGCCCTCGGTCCGAATCACCTCATCGATTTGCTGCATCATCAATTCGTCATAGGTGGGTTTTTCGATGGCGTAGAAGACGCCGATGGGATCGGGGAAAGCGTCGTTGTAGGTGAAATCGCTGAGCATGGAGGCCAGGATGAAATCGGTTTCATCGTGGACCACCACGTCGTCGATGCTCCACTGGGACCCCAGCTCAATCACTTCCGGGACGTTTCCGTTCAGGTGGATGCCCTTGTTGTTATCTTTTCCAAACACCATGGGTTTGCCGTGCTCCAGCCACAGGACCCGGTCGCTCTTGGTTTCCCGGTCCGTCAGGGGAGTGTAGGCTCCGTCGTTGAAGATAAGGCAGTTCTGATAAATTTCCAGGAAGGAAGATCCCTTGTGCTCGTAACACCGTTTCAGCATGTCCTGCATGTGATGGGTTTCCCGGTCGATGGTCCGGGCAATGAAGGTGGCGTGAGCGCCCAGGGCGAAACTGGGGGGATTGAAGGGGTTGTCCAGGGATCCGTAGGGCGATGACTTGGTGATTTTGCCCAGCTCGGAGGTGGGGGAATATTGTCCTTTGGTCAACCCGTAGATCCGGTTGTTGAACAACATCATATTGATGTCCAGGTTCCGCCGCAGGAGATGGACGGTATGGTTCCCGCCGATGGAAAGGGCGTCACCGTCGCCGGTGATGACCCAGACGGACAAATCGGGGTTGGCCAGTTTCACGCCGGTGGCGATCGCCGCCGCCCGGCCGTGAATCGAATGAAAGCCGTAGGTTTCCATGTAGTAGGGAAACCGACTGGAGCAGCCGATTCCGGACACCACCACGAAATCTTCCCGTTTCAGACCCAGCAGAGGGAAGACTTTTTGGGTTTGGGCCAGGATGGCATAATCGCCGCAACCGGGACACCAGCGCACGGCCTGATCGGAAGCGAAATCGGCCCGGGTTAAAGGTTTGGCTGGACTTGTATTCATGATGGATCCTTTATCCTAAGAGTTCCTGAATTGCGTTCACCACGTCGCGGGCCCGGATGGGTCGGCCCCGGACCAGATTCAGCCCCCGGGCATCGATGAGATATTCCGCCCGAATCAAATGGAGCAACTGGCCGCTGTTGATTTCCGGGATGAGGACTTTTTTGAAGCGGGAGAGGATGTCGCCCAGATCCTGCGGGAAGGGATGAATCCAGCGCAGGTGTACGTGACTGATGGCGAAATCCTTACCCTGAAGACGTTCGGCCGCCGCCCGGCAGGCGCCGAAAGTACTGCCCCAGCCCAGAATCAGCAGGTCGCCTGCTTCCGGTCCGAAGACCTCCGTGGGCGGCAATTCCCGGGCAATGCGCTGGACTTTTTCCGCCCGGAGCTTGACCATGTGATGATGGTTGTCCGGATCATAACTCACGTTGCCCGTAATGTCTTCCTTCTCCAGGCCCCCGATCCGGTGTTCCAGTCCCGGGGTGCCCGGAATGGCCCACAGTCGCGCCAGGGTTTCCGGATCCCGCGCATAGGGATGAAAATGTTCCCCGTCCGGTTTTTCCGTGGTAAAGTTCACCGGAATCTCCGGGAGGTCTTCCACGTGTGGAATCGCCCAGGGCTCGGAACCGTTGGCCAGATAGCCGTCGGAGAGGACAAAGACGGGAGTCATGTATTTCAGAGCAACCCGGGCCGCTTCATAGGCCGCGTAAAAGCAGTCTCCCGGCGTGGACGGCGCCACAATGGGAATCGGAGCCTCCCCGTTCCGGCCGAACATGGCCTGGAAGAGATCGGCCTGTTCCGTTTTGGTCGGTAACCCCGTGGCAGGGCCGCCCCGCTGCACATGGACCACCACCACCGGCAGTTCCACCATGACCGCCAGTCCCAGGGCCTCGGTTTTGAGGGCCACACCGGGTCCGGAG
>RFIZ01000116.1 GCA_003695105.1 Fidelibacterota bacterium | reverse complement strand
GCTCTTGGCCCGCCTGAGTCTGCGACAACAACGCTCGATCCGCTCGCCCGAAAGCCTGCAATCGGTGTTATCGGGATTGCTGGTTCGGCAGGCGTTGCTGGACCGCGCCCGCGCTCTGAATCTGGACCGGACTCCTGAATTTCAGCATCAATGGCAGCAACTGCGGACCGGGTTACTGGTGCGACGGGGATTGAAAGCCTTCACCCGGGCTCCGGCTTCCCTACCCCCGGATTCTCTGGCCCTCTGGCAGTACCATCGCTACCGGGAGGTGCGGGACAGCTTACGGACTCATGCGACCATCGTCATGGACCGGGAACGACTGCGGTCCCTGCCGGAATTTTCGATGAATTAACTTGTGGAATGAAAGAGAACGCCATGAAATCAATCGTTATCGGGTTTTTCCTAAGTCTGACTCTGGTATGGGGAGGAACCACCGGAAAATTGACCGGTACCGTCACCGATGCCGAATCGGGCGAACCGCTGCCCGGATGTAACATCATCCTGGAAGGCACCGATCTGGGAGCCGCCACCGATCTGGACGGTTCCTATTTTATCCTGAATATCCCTCCCGGGGTCTACACGGTGAAGGCCCTCATGATCGGCTATTCCACCCAGTCGATCGAACAGGTTCGGATCCAGGTCGATCTGACCACCACGCTGAATATCCAGCTCCAGGTGGAAGCCATCCAGGGAGAAGAAGTGACGGTGGTGGCCGAAAAACCCCTGGTGCAAATGGATCTCACTTCCTCCGAGGCCCGCATTTCGGCCGAGGACCTGGACGCCCTGCCGGTGAATGAAATCTGGGATGTGATCAATGTCCAGAGCGGCGTGACCCGCGACGCCGGGGGCGGCATCCATATCCGGGGCGGCCGTCAGCAGGAGGTGGCCTATTGGGTCGACGGCGTTTCCGTGACCGATGCCTATGACGGCGGTCTGTCTGTGGCGGTCGATAACGACGCCATTCAGGAACTGCAGGTCATCAGCGGCACCTTCAACGCCGAATACGGTCAGGCCATGTCCGGAATTATCAATTTGGTGACCAAGGACGGCGGTGAACAGTACCGGGGATACCTGTCCTCCTATGCCTCCCGGTATACCACCGGTGACACCAGGTTACGCGGCCGGGACCGGTACAGCTTCGCTGATGACCGCAACCTGGAAGGAAGCCTCAGCGGTCCGGTACCCCTGCTGGGGAAACGCCTGACCTTTTATACCTATGGACGCTGGAACCATTCCAAGGGCTGGCTCTACGCCTGGAAAATTTTCGATCGTTGGGGGCAACCTCTGGTGGAGCTGGCGGCTCCCGGAGAACCGGCCTCCACCCCGGAGGCGGTGGCCATGAACTGGCGGGAGAAAACCAACACCAATTCCAAACTCACCTTCAAACTCAACTCCACCATGAAATTGCGGTACAATCTCATGACCAGCCATGAGACATACCAGGATTACAACCATTACGCCCAGTATTCGCCCGAAGGCGAATTGATTCATTTCACCTCCGGGATGAACCAGAAACTGAGCTTTACCCATACCCTCTCCTCCGCCACCTTCTATACCCTCGACCTCTCCCGCTTCCAAAAGAAATATCATCATTATGCGTTTCCGGACCCCTACAGCCCGGATTATATCGACCCCTATTATTTCGCGCATCAGGAAGCGGTATTGGACATTTCCACCTTCAAGATCTGGGGCGTAAACATGAGCCGGTTCCAGCGGAAAACCGATACCCGGGTCATGAAATTCGACTTCACCAGCCAGGTCAATCCTGTCCACCAGTTGAAATTCGGAGCCGAACTGCGAAATCACGACCTGACCCTGGATGGGTATGGTATATCCGATGCTGATCTGACGGATACGGTTTTCACGATCCGGATTCCCGGCGATTTCATCGTCTCCGATCAGGTGTTGCCCGGTCAATGGACCATCATGGATCCGGTGGATTCCACCTACATCGGTTGGGGCTGGAACGGGCATAACGGCGTCACCCCCTTCGGGTTCAATACCAAGAAACAGGCCGATGATTTCATCCAATACTACAATAAATATGTACAGTTTGGCCGGGGAACCTACCATGAACAGCCCACCGAAATGTCGGCCTATGTGCAGGACAAAATTGAATTCAAGAGTGTGATCATCAATGTGGGTGTGCGCTGGGACCGGTTCGACGCCCGGGGTGTCGTTCCCACCAATCCGGCGGAACCGTATATGGGCAATCCCCGTAACGCCCGCCTGGATTCCCTCACCCTGGAGGAACGCAAACATATCGACTGGTCCCTCTACGTGGATGATTACCGGGATGTCCTGGCCGATTCCGGTGCTTCTTTGGAATCAAAACGGGGCTGGTGGTCCCCTACCACCGTCAAATCCCAGCTCAGTCCCCGCCTCGGCATCGCCTACCCCATCACTGACAAAGGGGTGATTCACTTTTCCTTTGGTCATTTCTTCCAGATGCCCTCCTTTGGAAACCTGTACAAAGATCCCGGCATCAAAATCCCCGAAGAAAGCGGGAAATTCGGTGTGTTCGGCAACCCCGATTTGAATCCGCAGAAAACCGTGATGTACGAACTGGGATTGCAACAGGAACTGGCGCCGGGATTGTCTCTGGACCTCACCGGCTACTATCGGGATGTCCGGGACTGGGTCTCCACCGGTATCCCCGTTGACATGGGCGGCGGGGCTTCCTATTACACCTATGTCAATAAAGATTATTCCAACGTCCGGGGTCTGACCCTCAATTGCACGCGCCAGTTTAGCGGCTTCTACGGCTTTTCCTTCAATTACACCTTCCAGATAGCCGAAGGATCCAACTCCAATCCCGATGAAGAATTCGGGGCGCTGCAAAACAATGCCGAACCCACCCGGGCCATTCTGCCCCTGGACTGGGATCAGACCCATACCCTGAACGGCAACGTCTACCTCGGCGGGAAAGCCTGGAATCTGAGTTTCTTGGGTCAGTTCGGCAGCGGCTATCCCTACACCCCCAGCCAAAACGTGGCCACGACGCAGGGAATCTCCGTTTCCACCGATCTGCCCAAAAACAGTCGTCGCAAACCTTACACCTACAATCTGGACGTCAATTTCCAGTACGCCCTGCCTCTACCGGGACCTGAGGCCCAACTCTTCGTGAAAATATTCAATGTCCTGGACCGCCGGAATGAAATCATCGTGTATTCAGACACCGGCACTGCCGACAAGACCAACGACATCCAGGGCGAAGACAACGCCACCCGGCCCAACACCATCGCCGAGTATTATACCCACACGGAGTGGTACAGCGCCCCCCGCCAGGTCCAGATTGGTTTCAAAATCAACTTATAGGAAGTGTACATGATTCACCATATCCGTTCTGTCCATCTTCTGCTGACGATTTCTCTACTGGCTGTCGGCCTGACGGCCCAACATGTGCCCAGCTCGGAACGGGGGGATCCCAACTACCGACGCCAGACGGATATCGACGGAAATAAAGTCCGTACGTCCATCTTCAATTTCGGACTGACCGGCCGCACCGGTGCCAATCCCGGCGAAATTCCCTACGAATGGCCCATCAATTCCGGGAAACACTACATCGCCCTGACGGGCCTGTTCGTGGGCTCCGAAGTGCTCACGGAAGAGGGCACCCTCTCCCCCTTTGTGACCGTGCCTCTGGGCCGTACCGACAATTCCGGGAATTCCATGATGTTTGAGCCGGTGCCGGAATATCTGAATCCCAACTCCAGCCGCATCGCCAAGTCCGACGAACCGGACACCTGGCCCGCCGTGTGGCCCGACAAACTGGAAGATGAATCAGACCCCGGCTGGCCCGGATCCTGGAATGGATTCTTCGGGAAAAATCAATTCAATGCCGACCAGGAAATCTATTTCAAAATCTCCGACGACCGGAATTTCCTCCGGGGAAAGACCTATATCCCCGATACCACGGACATCACCCGCCGCGGGATGGGTATTTTGTCCGGGGTGCGTGTCATGGAATGGTCCCAGGTCCTGGTGGAAGACGTGGTGTTCGTCCTGTACGAAATCAAAAACGACGGCACCAAGGATCTGGACAAAGTATCCTTTTGTCTCTGGTTGGCGGATCTGGTAGGCGGCGACGGTGACTCCGGCGATGATACTCCCGACTTTGATTTGCTGTATGATATTGCCTGGAGCATGGATGCCGACGGGATCGGCAATGCCGCCTTCGGCAGCGATCCGGTGGGCGTGGCGGCCACAGCGTACCTGGAAACTCCCGGCAATGCCGTGGACCGGATTGACAACGACGGGGACGGGGAACCGCTGGGACCGGTGGTCACGGAAGAGTGGGCGGCAACAGAGGACCGAACCAACGGCGTCGACGATAATTTCAACGGTCTGGTGGATGAAAGCGAAGCCCACATCCCGTTCGGGAATCAAAGTGGGGTGACATACAAGGATGGAATCGACGACAACGGGAACGGAGAACCCAATTCCCCCACCATCACCGCCGACATGATCGCAGCAGCGGCCACCGATTACACCCCCACATCCGACTTCCTCACCTATTCCGCCAATTGGCACCGCTGGCCCCCTCATCCGGAGGACGACCCGGTCCAGAACGGGCAGATTCACCTGCTGGAGGTGGGGGACGACGACCTGGGGAAAGCGTTCGCCGACCATATCGACAACGATGAGAGTCAGGAATATCCTTTCGGTCTGGGAGCCGACACTTCCGGTCCCCGGATCACTCAGGAGATCATCGATCAGGCGGCCACGGATCCCTATCATCGCTACCGGGTTCCGGGAACCGACATCATCCTCTATGACGTGGGACCGGAAGATCTGGGGTTGCGCTACGCCGACGGCATCGATAACGACGGCGACGGCGCCGTGGACGAGGGGATCGATGAAGGCATCGACGAGATGGTCGATGAATCCCGGGACAACGGGATCGACGATGATTTCGACTGGAACGTGTTTTCTGACGATGTGGGCCGGGACGGCGACCTCACCACGCCCGACGCCGGCCAGGGTGACGGCCGGCCCACCACCGGCACCGGAACCAATCTCCCCGGCGAACCCAACATCGACAAAACCGACGTGTCCGAATCGGACCAGATGGGGCTGACCCGGGTCAATTACGATGAAGCCGGCAGCATTCCCACCGGACAGGACGCTGCCCTGTGGCTCTTTTACATGACTCCCGGTGAATTCTGGCAACCCCCTCCCGGAGGTCAACCTCCCGGTGACTATGACCTGTTTGTCACGTCTGCCTTCTTCCCCATCAAGGCCGGAGATACGAAACGGATCTCCATGGCCGTCTGTCTGGGAGAAGACGTGGAAGATGCCCGGAGGAACAAGGACGTGGCCCAACAGACCTACGATGAAGATTATCAATTTGCCAAAGCGCCGCTGCCCCCCCATGTCAAAGCCATTGCCGGAGATCATCAGGTGACCCTGACCTGGGACGCGGTGGCGGAAGCTTCTTTCGACACCTACATGGACGGTATCGGTTCGGAAGGGCTGGATTTCGAAGGCTATAAAATCTACAGGGCCACCGATCCGGAATTCGCCGATGCCTATGACATCACCGATGCCCAGGGAAATCTCACCTTCTACACCCCTCTGGCTCAATTCGATCTGGTGGACGGTAAGGAAGGGTTTCATGAAGTGGCGGTGAACGGAATCCACTACTGGTTGGGCGAAGAAACGGGATTGACCCATACCTTCGTGGACCGGGACGTGGTCAACGGTCAAACCTACTACTATGCGGTGGTGTCCTATGATTTCGGCGGTGATATCACCAATGACATTCCCCCCACGGAATCGACCCGGCGGCTGAGTATCAACAGTCTCACGGGAGAGATTTCCAAGGGGCCCAACGTCGTGGTCGTTACCCCCAACCCGCCGGCGGCCGGGTTCGTGGATGCCTCCATCGACAGTTTCCGGTTGGTACAGGGTACCACCTCCAGTTCCATCACCTATCGGATCGTCGATCCCACAGCCGTGAAACAGAACCACACCTACCGCGTCACCTTCGAAGATACGGTGAAGAAAAAGGTGGGCGGGCTGTTTTCGCCGGGGTATGACACCCTGACAACCAAATGTTTCACCCTGGCCGATGTGACCGACCCCGATCGGATTGACACCTTGATCGCCTGCAGCAACCGACTGAAAATCACCGATGAACAACCGGTCATTGACGGCTTTCAGCTCATCCTGGACAATCAGGACTTCCTCTACCTCAACAACCAGACTTCCCACTGGTCCGCCGATTCCCTCTGGAATTTCGTGCTGAACGTCTTCAGTCTCTCCACTGTGGTGGGCATTCCCCAGCCGGCGGACTACCGCTTAATCATTGACAACATGAGCGAAGGGACGCTCATTCTGCGAGCGCCCGATCAGACGGCGATGGTGGTGCAGGACGGGTATTTCAGCGGCAATTACAACCGCACCCTGAACGCCTTTGCCGACCATGAGGTCCAGGGAACCTGGACCCTGGAAATCCGGGATACAGGCGGTGACGGCGGGAACACGGCCACCAATATCAACCTCACGGTTGTGGATACCAGCGGGAATTACCATTTCTACTCTTTCCCGGACGGACCCGGCATCTCCGACTATCAGGATCAAATTTCCTGGACCACGGACATCGCCGACGCCTATCGAATCCAAACGCTGAAAATAGCCTATACCTGGACCACCGTCGATACGGGACATACCCGGACGGAAGAGTACCGGGCCGGGTTCACCCGATTCTATGCCCGGGATGTGAATTTCCACGTAGAAAAACGGGTGCAATTGACAGGCGTGGATTCGGTGGACTGGGAAACGATTCCCATCGCCTTCGGGGATTATTCTCCCTTCGAAAGCAATGAAAAGAACGGCCTGCTGGATGCCGATTCGGTGGAGACCGACTGGGTGGTCTTTCTGGACAACGAAAAGGACGGTGAACCCTTCCCGTCCTGGGTCTTCAAAATGGATTATCCCCGTCCCTGGATCAAGGATCACATCTACGGTCCGGCTCCGGGCGACACGGTGTTCCTCTACATTAACAAACCGTTTCTGTCCTCGGATATCTTCGAATTCACCACCACGGCCCGACATATCGACAATGACCTGTTGGCTTCCCAGCTGAAGAAAATCAAAGTAGTGCCCAACCCCTATGTAGCTGCGGTGGCCTGGGAAGAACGCAATCGATTTACCTCGGGACGCGGTCCCCGGTCGATCCATTTCAACCATCTTCCTCCCCATTGCACCATCCGGATCTTCACCGTGTCCGGGGAGCTGGTCCGAACCATCCGACACGATTCCGACCAGTTTGAGGGCACGGCGGAGTGGGACCTCCTTACCAAGGACAATCTGTCCGCTTCCTATGGGGTCTACGTGTACCACGTGGAGGCGGAGGATCCCGCCACCGGGAAAATCCTGGGTGAACACATTGGAAAATTTGCAGTCATTAAATAGGCACCGGATATGAAGAAACACATTTGGCTTTTGTTAGGGGCCACGCTGGTAACGGTTGGTTGGGGTCAGAAGGTAAATAAAACCGGCACGACGGCCGCCAATTTCCTGAAAATCGGCGCCGGAGCCAGGGCCGTCGGAATGGGAGGAGCTTTTACCGCCCTGGCCAATGATGCCTCGACCCTCTACTGGAATCCCGGAGGCGCCGCCCAACTCCGTCAACCGGAACTCCTGGTGAACCGGAGCCGCTGGATCGCCGACATTGACTTTACCTATCTGGGGTATGTGCAACCCATACCCCGGGTCGGGACGATTGGCATTCAGGTCACCGGTATGACCATGGGAGCCATGGAAGTAACCCGGTACGGCTATGAAGAGGGCACCGGGGAAACCTTCCGGGCCGGAAGCTATGCCCTGGGCCTGACCTACGCCCGCTCCCTCACGGACCGCTTCAGCCTGGGGGGAACGGTGAAATACATCCATGAATTCATTTCCCAGAGCACTTCCTCCGGGCTGGCCCTCGATCTGGGAACCTTGTTCCAAACCCCTTTCCGGGGTATCCGTTTCGGCGTCAGTATCAGCAACTTTGGCCAGAAACTCCAGATGACCGGGAAAGACCTTCTGGTCAACAAGGATATCGACCCCATTCATCATGGCAACAATGAAAGTGTGAACGCCTATTTGTCCACCGACCGGTTCGATCTGCCCCTGTTTTTGCGGGTCGGACTTTCCGGTGAACTGGTCCGGTCCTCTGCTCTTCGCCTCACCTGGGCCGTGGACGGCATCCATCCCAACGACAATTCGGAATACCTGAACCTGGGCATGGAAGCCGCTCTCTTTCAGGACCTGGTATCGGTCCGCGCCGGCCTGAAATCCCTGTACCAGCAGGACCGGGAAGAGGGCTTCACCCTGGGGGGCGGCCTGAAGGTACCCGTCAACGGCTCCCTGCTGATGGAAGCGGACTATGCTTTCGAATCCCTGGTTCACCTGAATACGGTCCACAAACTCGCTATCCGGATCTTGTTCTGATCCCCGGGGACCGGCGGATTTCTCCTTGTCCCGGAGATTGAAGACGGGTAAATTCCCGCCGACTTTCCGAACGTAACTCAGAAATGAGTTACTGCGTGGAACGCAACCAAATTTTCGAATTCCAATCAAGTAACATGAGGTCAAATATGAAAAAAGCGTTAATGGGACTGTTGTCTTTGGCCATGGTCTCATGGGCTTGGGCTGTCAACGTGACCTTTACCGTCAATATGTCCACCTATCCGGATGGAGCGACGGATTCCACCAGCACGGTTCATATTCGCGGAAGCATGAACGGCTGGTCGGATACCAATCCCCTCACCAACGTGGGTGGTGATTATTGGTCCGTGACACTGAGCCTGACTGCCGGGGATACGGTAGAGTACAAATATACCCATACCGATAACCTGGGCAATCTGACCTGGGAAGCCGATCCCAACCGCTCCCTGGTGGTGCCGGCGGCGGATACGACCGTCCTGCAATACTGGGGACCCAGTGACGCCCCCTTCACCGCTACCGATTCCGTCGACGTCTGGTTCCGGGTGAACATGGCCGGCGTCGTAGGTTATGACGGTGGTCAGGTCAATGTTCGGGGCGATTTCAACGGTTGGTCCGGAGTTGACAGTTTGGTTCAAGAAGCCAATCCCGACTTCTGGTCCGGTCAAATTAGTATGGGCGCCGGATCCTATGGGTATAAATTTACCTGGACCGGAGCCGATGGTGCTGTGCACTGGGAAGATAATATCAACAACCGCACCTTGCCAGCCGCCAACGACACAACAGTAGCCTGGGTCTATTTTGACGACACCCCTCCTACGGGGGTTGTTATCGATACATTCCAGGTCACTTTCACAGTGAATACTGCAACTCAAGATAACCTGACCGATTCCACCGTAGCCGGATTCTATGTTTCCGGTAGTTTGAATGGTTGGTCTCAGGTTGATACGCTCTCGGCCAATGGCGACTACTGGTCGAAGACGGTGGGAATCGTCGGCACAACCGATGGCGTCGATATAGAATACAAATTCCGGTATACCGATTTGGCTGGAGCTGAACACTGGGAGGATAACATTAATAACCGTACGGCTACGATTTCTTCGGACACGGTTCTTCCTCTGGCCTACTGGGACGACGTCGCTCCCTTCACCCCCACCTCCGATCTGGACGTCTGGTTCCGGGTGAACATGGAAGGACAGGTCCCGTTCGGGTACAACGGTGAACCGGTGGATGTCCGGGGCTCCTTCAACGGCTGGAGCGGCGGGACCAATCTGACCCAGGAAGGGGATTCCTATTACTGGTCCGGACTGGTGTCCCTCCCGGATACGATTGCCGGCGGTTATCCCATCGAATACAAATTCACCTACGCCGGGTCCGGCGGGACGGTGTGGGAAGGTTCCATTGACAATCGCACCGCCACGATTCATCAGGACACGACACTGGCCTTCAAATATTTCGATGATCTGGCTCCCAGCGGACAGGAAATCGTCACGGCCTATGTCTATTTCACCGTGGACATGGCGGCCTACGAAGATCTGGGAATCTTCAGTGTCGTTCGGAACGATTCCGTTCAGGTTCGGGGTGGTTTCAACGGTTGGGCCAGTCAGGCTTTGCCGGATGGCTCCAACCTGAAGATGACCCGCATCCCCGGTCAAACCATCTACGAACTGGCGGCACCGATCACCAACTTCCCGAACACGGATGACGAATACAAATATTACATTAAATGGAGCAATGAATCGCTGTCCTTCCTCGGCTCACCCTATCCCAATGTGGATTGGAATGCCGATTGGGGCTACGAAGTACCGCCCACCTATGGCGCCGGAAACCGTCCCTTCACCTTTGAAGGGAATCCCGATGTCATTCAGGAAATCGGCCTGGAATACTACATGGACCTTCCCTTCGAAGGCATCATCCCCGAAGGACAGACGATCGACCTCACCTTTAGTGTGGATATGAACAATGCCAGTTTGTTCGATCCCAGCACGGATACCCTCTGGCTATACATCAAAGATCCCATCGCCGCTCATCTCACCGGGTACTTCCCGGAAAGTCGGCCTTTCGATGATTTGATCATGGTGGATGACGGCACCAACGGCGATGCAACGGCAGGTGATGGAATCTATAGCCGTACAGTCAGCTACACCGGAAAAGCACCCTATTCCTGGGTGTATGTCTACCACTTCGCCGGTCCGGTCAACGAGCTGGAAGAAGGTGGTGGCTTCGGTTTCGGTCGCTTCCGCTGTCGGTTTATCCATCCGGAAAGCATTTCCGCCACGGGTCCCACCTGGCCCTCCAGTTATGCTTTTCCGACGGATACGTGGACGGATGATCCGCCGCTGACGGTGGAAACGCCACCTGATCTGAGTACGGTGAGCACTGACCCGAACGAGTTACCGAAACAGTTCAGTCTGGAACAGAACTACCCCAATCCCTTCAATCCGGAAACGGAAATCAAATTCACCTTACCGGAAGCCGGTCTGGTGCAATTGAACATTTACAATGTTCTGGGGCAACAGGTAGTGAAGTACCAGCGCGATTTCGCTCAACCGGGGACCTATGGATTGCGGTGGTCCGGATTGGATCAATCCGGCGCTCCCGTTCCTTCCGGGGTCTACTTCTACGAAGTCCGGATGGGTGATTTTCACGCCATCAAGAAGATGACGCTGTTGCGGTAAGTCTTCCTGCAGATCCAGAAAAAACGGGCTCCATTTACGGAGCCCGTTTTTTTTAAATTCATTCCTGGCGCACCCTGATGAAATCGGATCCGAAACATCACCGACTCTTTCCCCTGCTGACGGGACTGCTCCCCATTTTGCTCCTGGTAGGCCTGGAAGGATTCCTGCGTCTGATCTGGACTCCTCCCGAGGCCCGGGGTCTGTTCATCTCCGATCCCTACAACGACCGCTTTTATACCGTCAACACTCAGGTGGGGAAATTGTATTTTTCCGGTGGAACGGCGGGAGCCTTCGGGACCCAGGACGGATTCCGGAAGCACAAGCCCGCCGGGGGAATCCGCATTTTCGTCCTGGGCGGCTCAACCACGGCTGGCTACCCCACCCTTTTCTCCGGTTCCTTCCCCACCATGCTGCGGACGCGGCTGGAAGCCATGTACCCGGACCGGACCATCGAAGTGGTCAATCTGGGTATGACGGCGGTGAATACGTATACGGTCCGGGATTTTGCCCGGGAATGTCTCTCCTACGAACCGGACGCCCTCGTCATTTACAGCGGCCACAACGAATTTTACGGCGCCCTGGGAACCGGTTCCTCCCAGCGTCCTTTCTGGGGTTCCAATCGTTCCCTCACCCTGGCCTACATCGCTCTCAAAAAAACCCGTCTGTTTCAGCTCTGGACGCATCTGGAGGATTGG
>RFIZ01000115.1 GCA_003695105.1 Fidelibacterota bacterium | reverse complement strand
CGGGGCGTCCTGGAGGAAGTCAAACGGGAAGGCTTTGTACGCGTGCGGATCAACGGCACCGTGTACGGGATCGATGAAGTGCCCGCTCTGGAGAAAAACAAAAAGAGCACTATCGAGGTGGTGATCGATCGCATCGTGTTGGAATCGGGGATTCAGGAGCGGATCACCGATTCGGTGGAACTGGCGCTGAAGATCGGGTCCGGCGCCGTTCTTATCCATGATCTCCAGACCCGAACCGATCACCTGTTCAGTGAACATTTTGCCTGTCCCGAGCACCCGGAAGCCTCCCTGGACGAATTGTCTCCCCGGATGTTTTCCTTCAATTCCCCCTACGGCGCCTGTCCCCGCTGTGATGGTCTCGGTTCCCATATGGAGGTGGACCCGGAGCTGGTGGTGCCGGATCGGACCAAATCCCTGATTCAAGGGGCCATTGCGCCCCTGGGCGAACAACCCCGGGGAAACTGGTACGGCAACATTCTCAAGAGTCTGGCAGCCCATTATCATTTCAATTTCACGACGCCCTGGAATCGTCTGGATCCGGAGGTGCGCCGGATTCTGCTGAACGGAACCGGAGAAGAACAACTCCGTCTCTCCTATCGGTCGGCCCGCTGGAGCGGTACCTACACCGGGGGCTGGGAAGGAGCCATTCCCAACCTCACCCGCCGCTACCGGCAGACGAAATCGCCCCACATTCGGGAATGGATCGAACAGTACATGAGTATGCGGCCCTGTCCCGAATGCGGCGGGACGCGACTGCGAAAGGAAAGTCTGGCCGTCACCATCGGCGGCCTGAATCTGGGGGAACTGTCCCGCCGGTCCATCCGGTCCATCCGGGATTTTCTGGCTGACCTGCCGCTGACGAAGATGGAAACGGCCATTGCCCGGGAAATCCTGAAAGAAATCAACGCCCGGCTCCAGTTCCTGGTGGATGTGGGGCTGGAATATCTCACCCTGGACCGGGGCGCCGCCACTTTGTCCGGGGGCGAAGCCCAGCGCATCCGTTTGGCGACACAGATCGGCTCGCAACTCATGGGCGTGCTCTATATCCTGGACGAACCATCGATCGGCCTCCATCCCCGGGACAACTCCCGCCTGCTGAATACCCTGAAAAAGCTGCGGGATATCGGCAATACCATTCTGGTGGTGGAACACGACCGGGAGACCATGGAAGCAGCCGACTGGCTGATCGATATCGGTCCCCGGGCCGGTGAACACGGCGGTGAAATCATCTACACCGGACCGCCCGGAGGAATTCTGAATTGCGCCCGCTCCATTACCGGAAAATACCTGGCCGGGAAAAAGTCGATCCCGGTGCCGAAACGCCGGCGGACCGGTCACGGAAAACACCTGGTTCTGCGGGGTGCTGCCGGTAACAATCTGAAACAGATTGACGTGGCCTTTCCCCTGGGAACCCTGACCGTGGTGACGGGAGTATCCGGCAGCGGCAAGAGCACCCTGGTGAACGAAACCCTGTACCCCCTCCTGGCCCGGGAAATTTCCGGTGCCCGCAAGTATCCGCTCCGGTTCGAAGCAGTGGAAGGATTGGAATACCTGGACAAGGTGGTGGCCATCGACCAGAAACCGATCGGCCGGACCCCCCGGTCCAATCCCGCCACCTATACGGGAGTGTTCACCCTGATCCGGGATCTCTTTGCTCAATTGCCGGAATCCAAGTTGCGCGGGTATCGCGCCGGACGGTTTTCCTTCAATGTCAAAGGGGGGCGCTGTGAGGCCTGCGAGGGAGACGGTATCATCAAGATTGAAATGAATTTTCTCCCCGATGTGTATGTTACCTGCGAAGTGTGCGGCGGCGCCCGCTACAATCGGGAGACGCTGGAAGTCCATTTCAAAGGCAAGAGCATTGCCGATGTGTTGGCCATGTCGGTGGAGGAAGCGCTGGAATTCTTTCACAACATTCCGTCCATCGTGCGGAAACTGACCACCCTCATGGACGTGGGACTGGGATATATCCGTCTGGGGCAACAGGCCACCACCCTGTCGGGCGGCGAGGCCCAACGGGTGAAATTGTCCACGGAATTGTCCCGCACTTCCACCGACCGCACCATTTACATTCTGGATGAACCGACCACCGGACTGCATTTCGAGGATGTACGGATGCTGTTGACGGTACTGCAGCGTCTGGTGGACCGGGGCAATACGGTCATCGTAATCGAACACAATCTGGATGTGATCAAATCGGCGGACTGGATCATCGATCTGGGACCGGAAGGCGGCGATGAGGGCGGGGAAATCGTCTTTGCAGGACCGCCGGAGAAATTGATTACCCATCCCACCTCCTATACCGGTAAATTCCTGCGGTCAATATTGCAGGGCTGACCCCGGTTTCTTCCGGATGAGTAGGATTCAGACGATGGATAGTTACACGCAGCATGCTTTCTTTTTCGCCGTCTCATGCAACCCGTATTGTTTTGAGGTATCCCTATGAAATCACCACGCGAACTCCAACCCTATTTCCAGTATTGGGAAGTCACCAAAGATCTGATCGATCAATGTATCGACATCATGTTGAATCTCAGCCAGTCCGGTCACCCGGGCGGATCCCGCTCCAAAGTACACGGTCTGGTGACCACTTTGTTATCGGGAGCCATGCGCTGGGATATACGTCATCCGGGCAAACGGTTTTCCGACCGGTTCGTTCTGGTGGCGGGTCATACCAATCCCCTGGTCTATGGCGCCCTGGCGGTGTTGAATGAAGCCCTGCGGCTGAAACGGGCCCGGACGAAGGAGGACCGGTATACGGTTCCCCGGGCCGAAGACCGTCAGCTGGTGTGGGAAGATTTATTGACCCTGCGGCACCACGGCGGATTGCCGGGTCATGCCGAAATGGAAGGGAAAACCCTGTTTTTCAAATTCAATACCGGTCCCAGCGGTCATGGTTCTCCGGCGGCCGCCGGAGAGGCGTTGGCGCTGAAACTGGCGGGAGTGCCGGAGGTGAAAGTTTTCGCCTTCGAAGGAGAGGGCGGCTTCAGCGCCGGGGTCATTCATGAAACCATGAATTCCGCCTGGGGGCTGGGACTCGGAAATCTGGTCTATTTCATGGACTGGAACGATTACGGAATCGACAATCGTCCCTTCAGTTCCATCATGTACGGTACGCCCCGGGACTGGTTCGGGTCTCACGGCTGGCAGGTGGAGGGCACCGAGGAAGGTGAAAACTGGGAAGCCCTGACGGAGGCCTTTTATTCCTGTCTGGTAACCAACGCGCAACCGGACACTCCCAAAGTGATTTATGCCAGAACCCGGAAAGGTCGAGGCTATTACGTCTATGACAATGCCAGTCATGGAGCCCCCCACAAGCGGAATTCGGAACTGTTCTGGAAGACGAAAGAGGACTTTGCTACCAAATATAACCTGGAAATCGACGGGTTCGGTGAAGAAGCCGCACCAACCCGGGAAGGTCAGATCGAACAGAACCGACGCTATTTGCGGTCCGTGTTTCAGGTTCTGGAATCCACGCCGGGACTGGTTGATTATCTGGCCGATACCCTGGTGGATTTGGGAGACTCCGTCCCGGAGGATCTGCCGGGATGCAAAATCAGAGGAACCAATCCCCTGAATGATCCGGACCTCACGGAGTTGGATCGCCTGCCCGACAAACTTTTCCTGCCGGCGGGAACCAAGGCGCCCAATCGGGCCGGATTTGCCAAATACGCCTCCTATATCAATACGACCGCCCGGAAGAAATACGGCCGCAACCTGGTGATCGCCATGTCGGCGGATCTGGCCGGATCCACCAACATCGCCGGATTCGCCAAAGACTGGGATACGGGGGAAGATCTGGGTTTTTACAATTTCCGGACCGGTAACGACAGCCCCCTCATGCCTCAGGGCATCACCGAGTTCGCCAATGCCGGCATGCTGGCCGGCCTGGCCACCGTGAATTTCCATCCCGATGTATTTGATGCCTACAACGGCTTCCTGGGCGCCATGAGTACCTACGGTTCCTTCAGCTATCTCAAATATGGGGCTCTGCGTCTGTTCAGCCAGATTGCCCAGGATACCCAGTTCAAAGTGGGAAAACTGATCTGGGTGGCCGGACACTCCGGTCCGGAAACGGCCGAAGACAGCCGGACCCACTTCGGTATCTTTGCACCCGGCGTCACCCAACTCTTTCCGGACGGACAAATTATCAATCTCCATCCCTGGGAGCACAATGAGGTGGCCCCGGTGCTGGCGGCCGCCCTGCGAATGGACGTTCCCATCATTGCCCTGCACCTGACCCGGCCGGGGATTCCCATCCCCGATCGGAAAACCCTGGGAATGGCTTCCCATCTGGACGCCGCCAAAGGAGCTTATCTCATCCGGGATTATGATCCTTCCCGTCCCCGGGACGGAGTGGTGATTGTCCAGGGAACCAGTTCCACGGCTTCGGTGGTGGAACTGCTGCCCACCCTGAAACCCAACGTGAAAATTGTGGCCGCCATCTCCTGGGAGCTTTTCCAGGCTCAGCCGGAGGCCTACCGCCGGTCGATTCTGGAGCCGCAGGAATGGCTGGATGCCATGGTGATCACCAACGGCGCCAAACGGCTCATGGCCCATTGGATCGCCCACCCGCTGGTGGCGGAATACAGCCTCTCCTCCGACTGGGACAACCGCTGGCGGTCCGGGGGATCCCTGGAGGAAGTAGTGGACGATGCCCACCTGTCTCCGCGCTGGGTGGAGGCCGGGATCGAACGCTTTGCCCGGGAGCGAAACCAGCGTCTGGCCCGGCTGAAAGCTCAGTTGCCGGCCTGAGTATTCGTTTACCGGTCACCAGCCGAAAGTTGAACCGACGGGCGGGGTTGAACCCCCCTCCCTCAATTTCGTACATTTCCAGTTCGAAATCCGGTTCTTTTTAGTCCGTTCCGCCATGGCCGATATTCACATCACCAACCCCACACCCGTCGAAGATGATCTGGTAGTTGAGACATCACTTCGCCCTACCTATTTCGATGATTTCGTGGGACAGAAGGAATTGGTGGACAATCTGAAACTCTATATCGAAGCGGCCAATTCCCGACAGGAAGCCCTGGATCACGTTCTCCTGTTCGGTCCCCCGGGCCTGGGCAAAACCACTCTGGCCCATATCATCGCCCGGGAGCTCCAGGTCAATATCAAACCTTCTTCCGGTCCGGTGCTGGAGCGTGCCGGCGATCTGGCCGGGATTCTGACCAATCTGAACAACCGGGACGTGTTTTTTATCGATGAAATCCACCGGCTGAACAGCGTGGTGGAGGAATACCTCTATTCGGCCATGGAGGATTATCGCATCGATATCATGATCGACAAGGGTCCCAGCGCCCGCAGTGTCCAGCTGACCATGAAACCCTTCACCCTGATCGGGGCTACCACCCGCCTGGGGAATCTGACCTCCCCGTTGCGGGATCGCTTCGGCGTCATTCTGCGGGTGGATTACTACGATCCGAAAGACCTGTTCCTGATTTTGTTGCGCTCGGCGGAAATTTTACAGGTGGACATCGACGAGGAGGGGGCGATGGAAATCGCCCGCCGGTCCCGGGGAACTCCCCGCATCGCCAATCGTATTTTGCGACGCAGCCGGGATTATGCCCAGGTCAAAGCCGAAGGAAAAATCACCCTGGCGGTCGCCCGTTCATCCCTGGCGACGATGGGAATCGACGAACAGGGGTTGGATCAGATGGACCGGACGATCCTGAACACCCTGATTGACACTTTTCAGGGCGGACCCGTGGGCTTGAGTTCACTGGCGGTAGCGGTGGGGGAAGATGCCACTACCATCGAAGACGTGTATGAGCCCTTTCTCATCAAGGAGGGCTATGTTCAGCGCACTTCCCGGGGACGGGTGGCGCTGGAAAAAGCATTCAAACTGTTAGGAAAAACCATAACACCGAAACAACAGGGATTGTTTAATGATCAATAAAAAACCAAAGTATAAACTCACCGACTTCGATTATCCTCTACCCGAAAAATACATTGCCCAGTATCCGGCCCAGCGCCGCGATTATGCCAAACTCATGGTTCTCCATCGGGATACCAAAGAAATCGAACACCGGAAATTCATCCATCTCCCCCAATACCTCCGGAAAGGCGATCTGGTCATTCTGAACAATACCAAAGTCTTTCCGGCCCGGTTGTTCGCCAGCAAGGACAAGACCGATGCGACGGTAGAGGTGTTCCTCCTCCGGGAACTGGAAAACGATCTCTGGGAAGTGATGGTGCGCCCGGCCCGAAAAGTGCGGATCGGGAACAAACTCATGTTCACGCCCAAGGTCTTTTGCGATGTGATCGACAATACGATTTCCGGCGGCCGGGTGGTTCGGTTCGAATATGAGGGAGAACACATTTACGACATCATCGATCGTATCGGCACTTCACCGTTGCCGCCCTATATCAAGCGGAAAGCGGAACCCCGGGACAAGATCCGGTACCAGACGGTGTTCGCCGAGAAACGGGGTGCCGTGGCGGCCCCAACCGCCGGGCTGCACTTCACCGAGGGTCTGCTGAAGAAAATGCAGGAAAAGGGCATCCGGGTGGAATATGTGACCCTCCACATCGGCCTGGGCACGTTTCGTCCGGTCCAGGTGGAGGACCTGAACCGACATCAGATGGATTCGGAATATTTTGAGGTTTCTCCCCAGACCGCAATCGCCATCAACGAAGCCAAGAAAAAGCGGCGCAAGGTGATCGCCGTCGGCACTTCCACGGTCCGGGCCCTGGAGACAGTGGTGGTATCCGGTTTTCAGGTTTCCCCGAAACGGGGCTGGACCGATAAATTCATCTATCCCCCCTATGACTTCAAAATGGTGGACGCCATGGTCACCAATTTCCACATGCCCAAGTCCACCCTCATGATGATGGTGTCCGCTTTTGCAGATCGGGATTTCATCATGAAGGCCTACCGGGAAGCGAAGAAACACGACTATCGTTTCCTCAGTTATGGCGATGCCATGCTGATCCTGTAATCCGCCGATGACCACTGCGCCCCATCCGTCCTCTCTGGCGGTCGTCCTGGTGGCAGCCGGCGCCGGGCGGCGGTTTGGGGAAGCCAAACAGTTCAAACTTTTACAGGGAAAACCGCTGTACCAATACAGTCTGGAGGCGTTTCTGGCGGCGGACCTGGTCGGGGAAATCGTTCTGGTGGTGCCGGAAGCTGTGGTTCCATCTGTCCGGAAGGAAGTCATCCCGCTGGCCACAACCACGCCTCCCGTGACCGTCGTAGCAGGGGGAGAACGACGTCAGGATTCCGTCCTCAAGGGTGTTCAGGCTCTGACCCTGGAGGCGGACATCGTGGCCGTACATGACGCCGCCCGCCCGTTTCCCAGCCAGTCTTATCTCCGGGCCGGAATGGACCTTTGCCGGCAGAATGCCGGTGCCGTCGTGGCCCTCCCGTCTCCCGATACAGTAAAGCAGGTGGATCCGGCTACCGGACTCATTGAGACGACCCTGCCCCGGGAGAGGATATGGCTGGCCCAGACGCCACAGTTCTGTCACCGTCATCTCCTGTTGCGTCTGCTGACCGAAGCGGAACAGTCGGGCCGGACGGTCACCGACGAGGCCACCCTGTTGGAGCAGGCCGGGGAGTCGGTGGCGGTGATTCCCGGTTCGGTGGAGAATCGGAAAATCACCGCTCCCGAAGACTGGACCTGGGCCCAACACATCGTACAGGAAAGGAATCAGGCATGAAAGTGCAAACCGGAATCGGACTGGATATCCACGCGCTGGAGCCGGGCGAAGGTCTGATGGTTGGCGGCCTTCTCATACCGGCGTCAGTCCGTTCTGTCGGGCATTCGGACGGAGACGCCCTGATTCACGCCCTTGTCGACGCGTTACTGGGTGCCGCCGGACTGGGAGACATCGGCACGTTTTTTTCTTCCGATGATCCGGCCTGGAAAAATGCCCCCAGTGAAATTTTTCTACAGGATGCCGTCAAGAAAGTCCGTTCCGCCGGGTTCCGGATCGATCATGTGGATGCGACGGTGATCCTCCAGCAACCCCGCCTTCAGGATGCCACGGCCTCCATCCGGGAGAATCTGGCCCGTCTTCTGGGGGTGGAAACCGGGAATGTGTCGGTAAAGGCCACCACCACCGATCATCTGG
>RFIZ01000114.1 GCA_003695105.1 Fidelibacterota bacterium | reverse complement strand
GGTTTTCAATTTTTGGATACCATGGTGGTAGTTCACCTTGGCGTTGTTTTCGGTGATGCCGAGGATACCGGCAATATCTTTGAAAGGTAATTCCTGAGACAAACGTAACATCACGATCCGTTGTTGTTGCTTGGGCAGACGGGCCATGGCTTTCCAGAGATCCTGCCGGATGTCCACCGGATCGTCGCCGGAATGGGACGGTTCCACGATCTGATCCAGGTGCAGCAGGGTGCGCCAGCGCTTTTTCCGAAAATGAGAGTAGGCCTGATTGGTGTTGATCCGATACAAGTAGGTTTTGAAGGCCGATTCAAACCGAAAGCGGGGCAGAGCCTGGTACAATTTGAGAAAAACGTCCTGCGCCAGGTCTTCCGCCTCCATGTCGTCTCCGGTGAGGCGGTAAAAAAAGCGATACACATCCGGCAGGTGTCTTCGCACCAGTTCATCGAATGCCTGAGTATGTCCCGCTTGAAATTCACGTATGAGTTGATGGTCATTTTTCATGGAATTTTTCGAATTAGACCGCCACGGCCGGCAAATAGTTAAAATTCCTTTGTTCCACGGTAGGGAAAAACCTCTAATTTTCCCCTGCGATGCCTTCTCCAACCGGAACCGAACACCTCACCAAAGACCAGCGCCGGGCAGTTACCCTGCCTCCGGGTCCGCTGATGATCCTGGCCGGCGCCGGAACCGGAAAAACCACCACGATTCTGCATCGCGTATTGGTCCAGGTGAAGCGGGGAAATTTTTCTCCTCGTCATACGGTGATATTAACGTTTACGGACAAAGCCACGCGTGATTTATCCAACAAATTGGTGCAACTGGATCCGGTCATCGGTGATCAGGTCACGATCCAAACCTTCCACGGCTTCTGTTATGCGTTGGTGGCGGAACTGGAACCGGAATTGCACCGGAGACTGACCCTGATTGAGGAAGGGGAACAGATCTATCTTCTGGCGCGGCACATCCCGGAAATGACTTTTTTGACCTCCCGCGCGTTTCGGGAGGATCCCCTGTCCGCCCTCCAGGCCCGTTGCATTCCTTTCTTCAACCGGGTGCGGGATGAACTCCTGTCTGTGGACGACCTCCAGTCCCTGTGGCAACAGATCGATCCGGATACCTTCGATCCCGCTCACTGGCTGCCCACGCTCTCACCCCGGATCGAGCGGGAGGAAGCCTGGAACCAATTGCAGGATCTGGTGCAGCTCTACACCCGATATCAGGACTGGAAACGGGAAGAAGGGGTGCTGGATTACGGGGACATGATTATGGAATGTTGGTCCCTGCTCCGCCGGGATCCGGTCCGGTTGAGCCGCGTCCGGGACCTCTACCGCCATTTTATCGTGGATGAATACCAGGACAACAACGTGGCCCTGAACGAGATTCTGAAACTGCTGGTGCCGCCCCGGAACGATATCACCGTCGTGGGAGACCAGGATCAGTGTATTTACAGTTTTCGGGGAGCGAACTACCAGACCATCCGGGATTTTCAGGATACATTTCTCCAGGGGAACCGGGAGCGGCTCGTTTTACTGGAAGCCAATTTTCGCTCAACTCAGGAAATCCTGAATCTGGCCAACCAGCTCATGCGACAGGATCCCCACCGGGTCGAAAAGAATCTGTATTCCGGCACGGACAAGACCGGGCGACGCCCGGTGTGGATCCCCTGGTCCTCGCGGCAATTCGAAGACCGGTTGCCGTCCCTCCTCCAACAGGTGAGACAGGAGGGGTATGATTGGGCCGATATGGCCATCCTGGTCCGGGGCGGAGACCAAGTCCGCCGGGTGACCCGCATCCTGCGGGGGGCCGGCATCCCCGCCGACAGTTTCGTGGAACAATTTTTTCAGGTCCCGGTCATTCGGGATCTGGTGGCCTGGTGTGAAGTCCTGACCGACGGACCGCGATTCGGTCCGGCCCTGGGTCGGGTCGTGTCCCGTTACGACGGAGAAGCGGCCCCGGACGGCTTCTGGAAACAGATGACCACCCTGGACGCCTTACATCGGGGCCTGGAGGATTTGGCGGATTGGTTTCCGGAATTCGTGGATCATTTTCGGAAATTGGAAGAGCGCCTGCACAAACATCTCACCCCCCGGGAAATGCTCTGGTCCATCCTGGAAATCACCGATCTGCTCGGTCCGGCCCGCCGTCGGTATGATGCGCTGGACCGATTGAATCTGATCAATGCCGGTCATCTGATTGCCATGGCCGATCAATTCTCCACCCGTCTGGACCAGGTCACCTTTCGGGACTGGGGACTGTTTTTATCCACCCTGGCGGTGCAGTCCAACCGGCCGGCGCAGGAACCGGAACGAATGAATCATGGCTCCGCCGTCCAGGTCATGACCATCCATCGTTCCAAGGGTCTTCAGTTTCCGGTGGTGGTGTTGCCGTATCTGGTGGCCAACTCCTTCCCCCGGAATTTCACGCCTGATCCGGGAGTGCAGTGCTTGCCGGAACCCTGGTATCGCTGGCCCCGGCAGGAGGGAGTCACCCCCCGGGACGAACACCTGAACGAAGAGCGGCGCGTCTTCTATGTGGGCATCACCCGCGCCATGGAAACCCTCTATCTGATCG
>RFIZ01000113.1 GCA_003695105.1 Fidelibacterota bacterium | reverse complement strand
ATCCTCCAGCAGCCGGGCCAGGACCCGGCGCCGGTACCAGGCCGAAGCCCGGAGATCGTCGATGGGAGCGATGTCCGCTTCCAGCGCTTCCAAAGCTTTTGCTAGCGGACGGCCCTCCAGCAGGGCCGAGGTGAACCGGCGGCAGTACACCACCGTCGGCGCCACGGCGCCGGCCGCCACAACCAGGTCCCGGAAACGCCCCTCCGCCACCTCCCAGCGCAGGGCTCCGTTCACCACCGAAATGGCCATGGCCTCCCGGTTACCCACCTTGAAAAAGGCACTTTCGCCGGTGGGATACGGCAGGGTGACGCCGGTCAGGATTTCGTCCGGTTGCCGGGCCGTGACCCCCGGGCCCCGGAAGAAGTCGACGATTGCCAGCGTCCGGGACCCGGCGGCAGACGCCAGGTGGACCCGGGCCTGATAGACATAGAGAGGCGGAATCAGATCCCCGGCGGGGGAGGCGTTCACCAGGTTGCCGCCCAGGGTGGCCCGGTGGCGGATCTGGAGGCCGGCAAAGCGGTCGCCGGCCTGGGCCAGAGCCGGAAACCGCTCCCGCACTATCGGGCTGGTCCGCAGGGTTTCAACCGTCGTGAGAGCGCCGATCCATAGCCGGTGGTCTTCCGACTGGAGACCCTGAAGTTCCGGCAGGGCTTTGATATCGATGAGGGTGGCATCCGGCTTCAGCCAGGTGGTCCGCCGTACCATGAGGTCCGTTCCCCCGGCCAGCAGCCGGGCCTGGGGATGGACCGACTGGAGCTTAACCGCTTCCAAGAGGGTGGCGGGACGCAGGTATTTCACCGGTCTTCCTCCCGGTCCAGAATGGCATCCAGAATTTTTTCATAGCCGGTGCACCGGCAGAGATTGCCGGCCAACAGGGTGCGGAGTTCCTCCCGGCCGGCATCGGGATGATCCCGGCGCAGGACCGCCCCCATGAGCACCATGCCCGGGATGCAGTAGCCGCACTGAACGGCGTGATCCCGGATGAACGCCTCCTGAACGGCCGCTCCCAGACCGTCCTCCGCCAACCCTTCGATGGTCGTGATCTCCTGACCCTCCGTTTCCACCGCCAGAATCAGGCAGGAGGTGACGGGCTTCCCGTTCAACAGCACGGTGCAGGAGCCGCATTCCCCTTCGCCGCAACTTTCCTTGGTCCCGGTGAGGCGGAGTTCCTCCCGGAGAAAGTCGATGAGCCGCAGGGCGGGATCGACGGCCCGGGTCACAGCGCGTCCATTGACGGTAACGTGCAGTACGATCGGGTCGCTCATGGTCCGTCTCGCAGGAGGGTGTCCAGATCGGGGGGTACCGCCCGGGGCCAGGAAAGCTGTTGTTCCGCCGCCGGGATGTCTTTCAGACCGGTGCCGGTGAACAGGCACACGACCCGGTCGTCGGGCCCGATCCATCCGAGCTGACGGGCCTGCCGACAGCCGGCCAGAGCCGTGACGGCCGCCGGTTCGCCGAACAGACCGGTGGTACGGGCACAGAGTTGTTGAGCCTCCAGGATGTCCGCATCCGTCACCCGCAGGGCCCGGCCCTCCGATGCCCGAATCGCCCGCAGCGCCTTGGTCAGATCCCGGGGCCGATTCACGGCGATACTGTCGGCCACGGTCCGGGCCTGCACCTCCACCGGATGGTCCTGTTCCCAGCTGGAGACGACCGCGTCCGATCCGGCCGCCTGGACCGCCAGCAGTCGGGGAACCCGGTCCACCCAGCCCAGGTCCCGGGCTTCCTGAAAGCCCTTGTACACGGCTCCCAGAATACAGCCGTCTCCCACTGGAACGGCCACCACGTCCGGAACCCTCCAGGCCAGTTGTTCTCCTATTTCCAGGGCCACGGTCTTTTTCCCTTCCGTCAGGACGGGATTGATGCCCGTATTCCGGCAATACAGGTGTTGGCGGCGACTCAGCGCCAGGCTGAGGTCAAAAGCCGTATCATAGGACCCTTTCACCGGAATCAGGCGGGCTCCGTAGATCAGGATTTGCACCTGCTTGGCCCGGGGAGCCGTGGCCGGCGCCAGAATGGTCACCTGCTTTCCGGCGGCGGCGCCCAGACAGGCCAGGGAAGCGGCGGCATTGCCGGTGGAGGCGGCAATGAGGTGATGGTGCCCGGTGATGTGGGCGTGCCGCAGGGCCAGATCGGAAGCCCGGTCTTTGAGGGAGCCGGACGGCTGACGACTGTCATCCTTGAGCCAGAGATGACTCAGGCCCAGGGCGGTGGCCAGACGCGGTGCCGCGATCAGGGGGGTAGCCCCCACCGCCAGGACGGGATCCGGCGGCGGGGAAACGGGCAGCAGGGGCGCGTACCGCCAGTGATGGCGAAAGGGTTGGACGGCCACCCGGTCCCGGGAAACGTGCCGCTTTAGATAGGGGAGATCGTAGACCGCGTCCAGATTGTCCCCACAGTCGGGACAGGTGGTGGGTGTGCCCTCCGGCGGAAATTCCCGGGAGCAGCCCACACAGCGATAGCCCAGCCAGGCCTGGGGGATGTCCTTAGTCGCTGACAAGTCCCACCCGGTGGTTAAAGGCTTCGATTTTTTCATCCCAGTCATCGATGCAATGGAACTGCTGGTTCCAGTACTCGGGATCGGACCATTGGCGGTCCAGTTCCTCCACCGTTTTGCCCTGCTGTTCCACCCAGGTAAAATATTTCAAATTGTGCATGCGTTTCTTGTCCGGGTAACGCAGTTCCAGCAGGGGATCGGTTCCGATACCGTCCAGATAGCGGTAGGCATCCCGTTCCGCCTGCCGGGGGGTGTACTCACCTTCCCGTTCCCGAAGTTCCTCCAGGCGGGAGCGGTACAGCTCCAGGGAGTCGGTCGCCACCGTCAGGGCCACCGCCCGGGAATCCCATTCGAAATATTTGGCCATGGCGATGGTTCCCACCAGGTTGGCGATCCCGGAAATCCCCAGTTGCTCCAGGGCCGGAAGCCAGTCCCGGTCCACTCCCCGTTCGGCGAGCACTTCCCGTCCGGCGGGTTCCTGAAACAGCCGGAAGAGACGGATCACCCGTTCGTCGTCGATGGCCGCCACCAGGTCCAGGTTCTTGAGATTCAGAATCCAGGGCACATGTTTGTCGCCGATGCCTTCGATGCGATGGGCGCCGTACCCGTTTTCCAGCAGCGTGGGACATTGGAGGGCTTCTCCGGCTCCCACCTTGATGGCCGGAAACCGTTCGCGCAAATAGACAGCGCTCCCCAGGGTGCCCCCGGAACCCTGGGTCAGGAAGACTCCGGCCAGGTAGGAATGGTCTGCGGCCCGGGTGTGGAACACGTCTTCCATGGCCGGCCCCGTCACGGCGTAGTGCCAGCGGGGATTGCCAAAATCTTCGAATTGATTCAGATTGACGATGGCATCGCCCCGTTCCCGGAGAAGCCGGTGAACCTGGTCATAGATTTCTTTCACGTTGCTTTCGCTCCCGGGGGTGGCGATGACTTCGGCGCCCATCTCCCGCAGCCAGTCGAACCGCTCCCGGGACATGCCTTCCGGCAGGACGGCGATGGACTGGCAGCCCAGGAGGGCCGAGTCGTACACCCCGCCGCGACAATAATTGCCGGTGGAGGGCCAGAGGGCTTTCTGGCGGGTGGGATCGAACCGTCCGGTGATGAGACGTTCCACCAGGGGCCCGAACGTCGCCCCCACTTTGTGGGCGCCGGTGGGAAAATATTTTCCCAACAGCACCAGAATGTGCACCGGTACTCCGGAAAGTTCCGGCGGAATCTGGAGCGCATTGACGGGTCCGAAGCCGCCGCCGCGGGGGACCGGTTCATTTTTCCAGGTAATCCGAAACAGGTTCCGGGGGTGGACCTCCCAGAGTCCGATGGAGCGAAGTTCTGCGCGGATAGAAGGGGGCACCTGTTCAGGATCCCGCATTTGACGATAGGTGGGGAGAATCAGTCCCCGTTTCCGGCAAAGTTCGACGGTCGTCTTGAGGATCTCTTCCGGCCGGTTCATGAGCGGGTCTCCTTTCGATAACGGGGGGGCGCGTTGTCGGCCAGATCCTGCACCAGCGCCAAAGGATCGGCAAACCTACCGGCCAGGATCATGGCGGCGATGACAAACGGTTTGTAGCGGGCCTGCCGGTAGAGGCGGGTCCGGTAGCGATCGAAGACGGAGGCGGACACTTCCCCCCGGTCACAGCTGACTCCGGTAATATCGGCGGGAAGACAGTGGAGATAGAGGGCTTCCCCCCCGCGGGTGAGGGCCAGCTTTTCGTCGGTGCATTCCCAGTCGGTGTGGCGGGCGTTTTCCTGCAGAGCCGCCTGTTCCAGCTCCTCCAGTCCCGCCGTGTCGCCCGCTTTCAGGAGTTCCGTCCGTTGTTCCATGATGTGGTAGGGAGCCCAGGATTTCGGATACACCACATCGGCCTCCCGGAAAGCGGCGTTAAGATCGTGGCTGAGAGTAAAACCGCCCCCACTGGCCTGAGCCTGTTCCCGGGCCCGACGGACGATGTCCGGCACCAGATCGTACCCCGGAGGATGGGCCAGATGAACGTCCATGCCCAGACGGGTCATGAGAGCGATGATTCCCTGAGGAACCGACAGAGGCTTGCCGTAACTGGGGGAATAGGCCCAGGTCATGGCAATCTTTTTGCCCCGGAGAGCTTCCACCGAACCGAAGGTGTGTACCAGATGGGCCAGGTCGGAGAGGGTCTGGGTGGGATGATCCAGGTCGCACTGGAGATTGATGAGGGCGGGTCGCCGGGGTAAGACGCCCTCCGCGACGGCCTGGTCCAGGGCCCGGGCCACCTCCACCATGTAGGAATGTCCTGCTCCCAGGTAAAGGTCATCCCGGATTCCGATCACCTCCGTCAGGAAGGAAATCATGGTGGCGGTTTCCCGCACCGTTTCCCCGTGGGCCAGCTGAGATTTCTTTTCATCCAGATCGGCCACCGTAAGACCCAGGGCCGAGGCCGCCGAAGCAAAACTGAAACGGGTGCGGGTGGACTGATCACGAAAAAGGGAAATGGCCAGACCACTGGTGAACACGTTCAGGGACCGGCCCTGATCGTGGAGGGCTTGGAGGCGGAAGGTCAGGTCCAGAATTCGGCGCAGGTCGTCCAGGGATTTGTCCCAGGTGAGCAGGAAGTCCGGATTCCGGGGGGAGGGGCTCATCGGAGTAGTGGAGTTTGTCATGGAGTGTGTTCTCCCAGGGTTTGGAGGTACAGGGTGGGCAGAACGGCATAGAGCGCCGCGGCCTGGACCAGTTCCCGTTTCCAGGTTTTTTCATTGGGGGCGTGGGCTTCTTCCTCGTGGCCGGGACCGAAGCCGATACAGGGGATGCCGTGGCGGCCCATGATGGACACGCCGTTGGTGGAAAAGGTCCATTTGTCGATCACCGGTTTCCGGCCAAACAGGGCGGTGTACGCCCGGGAAACGGCTTGCGTCACCGGATGATCTTCCGGGATCAACCAGGTGGGGAAATAGGCTTCGGCTTCAAGCGGCAGTCCTGTCCAGGAAGCCCGTTCGTACCGGTACAATTCCACGGTGGCGCCGGCGGCCTGCACGGAGGGAAGATCCCGGATTTCCTGCAAGGCCGATTCGGCCGTTTCCCCCCAGGTCAGGCGCCGATCGATGGAGATGGAGCAACCGTCCGCCACGGCGCACCGGCTGGGGGATGTGGAAAAAATTTCGGATACGGTGAGGGACCCTTTTCCCAGAAAATCGTGGTCTCGCAGGCGTTCATGGAGAGCCTGCAGGTCCTGGAGGATCGGCGCCATTTTATAGATGGCGTTGTCTCCCCGCTCCGGGGCCGATCCGTGGGCGGAGACGCCCCGGGTGGTGACTTTGATCTCCATCCGGCCCCGCTGCCCGCGATAGATGCGGCCGGCGGTAGGTTCCGTACTGACCACGAATTCCGGCTGCAGGCGTCCCTGGGACAGGATATAGTCCCAGCAGAGTCCGTCACAATCTTCTTCCTGCACCGTTCCCGTCACCACCACGGTGACGCCGTCCAGCAGGTTCAGTTCCCGCATGATCCGGGCGCCGTACACCAGGGCCGCCATCCCTCCCTCCTGATCGGAAGCGCCACGGCCCATAATAATTTCGTCGTCTTCATATCCCTGGTAGGGATCGACCGTCCAATTGGCCCGATCGCCGATCCCTACCGTATCGATGTGGGCGTCCATGGCGATGAGGTGTTCGCCCTGCCCCAAAAAACCGTAGATGTTGCCCATGGCATCGATCTCGATCCGGTCGAAGGGAACTGTTTCCATTTCCTGCCGGATGCGGTGGATCAGGGCTTCCTCCTGGGTGGATTCACTGGGAATGGCGATCATGTCCCGTAGAAACCGGCTCATCCGGGGTTGATATTCTTCTGCCTTGCGTAGTACCTGAGTCCAGTTCATCATCATACCTTCATGTTGATGGAGAGGGGTTCACCGTGCGGAGATCTTCCATGCGTTGCCAGAGGCGTCGTGCGGCCGGGCGGCTCTGCGCCCAGACGGAGGCCAGCCGGTCCTGCACCCACGCTCCGTTCCGGATCCGGACCCTTCCGCCGGCGATAACATCCCGGGGACGTCCCGGTCCGTAGAGCAAATGGGCGGCCCAATTGGTGACGCCTAAGGGGGTGGGGGGATCATAATCGTACAGCACTACGTCCCCCCGGTAGCCGGGAGCCAGATGGCCCACCGGCCGGCCAAAGAGGTGCGTCGCCAGGCGCGAATTGCCATCCAGAAGCAGTCGGAGATAATCGAGATTGGCGGCTCCACCGGGCAACCCGGCGCTGCGTACCAGCGTGCCGATCCGGGCTTCCCGCAGCAACGACGGGTGCATTCCGTCTGTGCCCAGGCCGACCCGGTCCCGTTCCAACAAAGGCAGGGGCGTTTGTCCCACCCGGTTGTTGGCATTGGAGCTGGGACAATGGACCAGCCAGGCGCCGCTGGCATCCAGCCGGGATGCATCGGCTTCCGGCAGGTGCACGCCGTGAACCACCAGACTGTTTTCGTTCAACAGGCCATGCCGGAGGAGGCGCTGAAGCGGAGAGGAATCGCCCGATGTACGGGCCACGGCTCCGTCACTGGGATCTTCCGCACAATGAATGTGAATGCCTTCCCCGGGTTGTAGTGCAGTCCGAATCGTGGTCAGGGAGGCTTCGGACAGGGTAAAACCGGCGTGGAGCCCCATGAGAGGCGCCACCCAGGGGGTGCTTGTCTGAGTATCGAAGCAATGGCGATTTTCCGCGACGGCGGCGGCAAACCCGTCGGGACCATAGCGATCACTGATTTCGAAGGCGGCCGATACGGCGACTCCGTAGTCTTGGGCCCGGGACACCAGTGTATCCAGGGACCCGGAGATGGCGGCGGGGGACGCGTGGTGATCGATGACTGTGGTCACCCCGTGGCGCAGGCTGTCCAGCAGGCCCACCCGGAAGGAGATGTCCACCAGTTCCGCATCCAGGGCCCGGTCCAGGATCCACCATATCCGGCCCAGGATCGTCGGAAAATCGGGACAGGGTTCGGGGGGCGGAGGCATGCCCCGGGCCAGGGAAGAATAGAGGTGGGTATGGGCATTGATCAGGCCCGGGAGTGCCAAGGCCTGACGACCATCGAGTTTTTCTTCCCGATTCGCCGGCGGCGGTCCGGAGGACACGTCCACAATCCGGTCGCCTTCCAGACGAATCCAGCCCTCCGGAATCCAGGGAGTGGGGCCAAAGGGGTCCAGCAGGCTCACATTGTGAATAATCATGCTTCCTCCAGTGCCCGGAGAACCACTTCCGGAGTGATGGGGACGGTATGGATGGGCCGGCCGATGGCGGCGCTGACGGCATTGGCAATGGCGGCGGCAGTGGGAATGATGGCCGGTTCACCGATGCCTTTGGCACCCCAGGGACCATCGGGGGCTTCCGCTTCCACCAGGTACGTGGAGATGGGGGGACTGTCCGCCGCCGTGGGCAGTAAATAGGTGGAGGCATTGGCAGTGAGAATGGTCCCGTCCCGCTGCACCAGCCGTTCCGTCAGTGCCCAGCCCAGACCCTGCACTACACCCCCTTCCACCTGGCCTTCGATCCCGGCCGGATGAATGGCCCGGCCCACGTCGTGGGCGGCCCAGACCCGCTCCACCTTTACTTTCCCGGTGAGAGTGTCCACCGTCACGTGCGCCACGTGGGTGGCGAAGGAATACATGAAGTAGGCTTCTCCCAAGCCGGTGTCGGGATCAAAGCGAAGTGGCGGGACATGCCACCAACCCAGGCTTTCCAGCCGTCCGTTGGAAAGGTACACTTGTTCGGTAAGGGCCTCGAAGGGCACTGTCTGACCGCTGCGGGTGTCCCGGGCCTCATCGTCCGCGAGGGTGACGGCGTCCGGATCCGTGTCCAGCAACCGGGCCGCCGCCCTTTTCAGACTAGGAAGCAGTTGTTCGGCGGCGTTTCGGATGGCCTGACCGGTCATGACCACATTCCGGCTGGCCACGGAGGGTCCGCTGTCCGGAACCTGACGACTGTCGGTGGGCAGGACCGTGACCCGTTCCGGGCGGACGCCCAGCGCTTCGGCCGTCATCTGTTGAACCACGGTAATGGCGCCCTGGCCCATGTCTACCAGACCGTAGGCCACGGCTACGGACCCGTCCCGGGAGAGGGCGATTTTGGCGCCGGCCCCGTCCAGAGCCCACCCGGCGGCTCCCAGACAATTGCCGTAATGAATGGTGCTGACACCCAGTCCTGTCCGGTAGCGCCCGGAGGAAACGGGAGTAAAGTGAGTCCACCCCGCCGCCCGGGTGGCCAGATCCAAGGTATCGGCAGCTCCGACACTGGTTTCCAGCCGTTGACCGGTACTGGTTTGATCGCCGGGCTGCAGCAAATTTTTTCGGCGCACGTCCACCGGATCCAGCTGGAGGCGGCGGGCCACCAGGTCCAGCATCCGCTCATGGCCGAACGCGGCCTGCGGGGATCCAAATCCCCGAAAGGCACCGGTGGGCGGTGTATTGGTGTAATAGGCGATGCTGTCGACGTGGACGTGGGGGATCCGGTAAGGTCCCAGACACTGGATAGAGGCCCGGTAGGAAACGACGGAAGAGAGAGTAGCATAGGCCCCGGCGTTTTCTTCCAGCACCACTTCCGCCGCCGTGAGCGTCCCGTCATGGCGGGCTCCGATCTTGTATTGCATCCGGAAGGGATGCCGTTTGCTGGTGAGCTGAATATCCAGTTCCCGGTCATACTGCAGGCGGACCGGCCGGCGCAGGTGATAGGCAGCCACAGCCGCCCGGGCGCAGAGTTCGGACGGCACGTCTTCCTTCCCGCCGAAAGCTCCTCCCAGCGGCGTCGGTTCCACCCAGACCTGGCTGTAGGCAAGTCCCAGGGCAACGGCCACCGCCTTTTGGACATAGTACGGGCACTGGATCGATCCCCGGATCTGGAACCGGCCCTGCTCCCGGGGAATCGCGATACATCCCTGGGGTTCCAGATAGAAATGTTCCTGCCAACCGGTGGTCAAGGTGGCTTCCACAATCACATCCGCGGCGGCAAAACCGGCGGCCAGGTCCCCCTTGACCACCCGGTGGCGACAGGCCTGATTGGTCTCGTGGAGAAAGGGTCCGGTGGAGGCTTTGGCTTCTTCGATGGTGAACACGGGTGGCAGGGGATCAATAGTGACCTGGACCCGGCCGGCCGCCTCCCGGGCCGCCGCTTCCGTTTCCGCCACCACCAGTCCGATGGTATCTCCCACGTACCGCACGGTGTCGGCGGCAAACAGCGGCTGATCAGGAACGATCACGCCCACCTGATTGGTTCCCGGAACCTGGCCGGCGCCGAAAAAGCCCAGGAAACCGGCCACACTGCGGGCCGGTGTCCAATCGATGGAACGAATCCGGCCGAAGGGAACCCGTGAATACACGGGATACGCCCAGGTCAGCTGGGGGAGGGTCAGGT
>RFIZ01000112.1 GCA_003695105.1 Fidelibacterota bacterium | reverse complement strand
GTACGGAATGAGATAAAGTATGGGCGCAAAGGTTTCCTCCTGAACGATATCCCATTCATTCCTGCCAAGAACGATGGTCGGTTCGACAAAATACCCGTCCCGTTCCAACACATGCCCCCCATAGAGGATGGTTCCTCCCAGGGCACGGATTCGCTCCAAAGCGCGGCGATATAAATCCACCGTGCCTTGATTGATCACCGGTCCCATCAAGGTATCCGGTTGCAACGGATCACCGATCCGCACTTGTTGATAGGCATGTACCAAACGTTCAACCAATTCTTCCTGGCGACTCTCATGCACGATGATGCGCCGGGTAGTGGTACAGCGCTGACCTGCGGTTCCCACCGCTCCAAAGACGATGGAAGGAACCACCAGATCCATATCGGCGGTTTCATCCACAATGATGGCATTATTGCCCCCCAATTCCAGAATTGTGCGGCCCAGACGTCGGGCTACGGCTTCACTGACCCGTTTTCCCATGGCCGTGGATCCGGTAAATGAAATCAGAGGAATCCGCTTGTCGTTGATCAACCGTTCCCCGATGGTAGAACCCCGGCCGATCACCAGACTGAAAATCCCGGGATAGCCATGCTCTTCCAGCACCCGGTTACAGAGATTTTGTACGGCGATAGCTGTCAACGGTACGGTGGACGAAGGTTTCCAGATTACCGTATCGCCGCAAATGGCCGCAATAAAGGCATTCCAGGCCCAGACCGCCACCGGAAAGTTGAAAGCGGTAATGACACCGATGGATCCCAGCGGATGGTACTGTTCGTACATCCGATGGTCGGGACGTTCCGAATGCATGGTTTTACCGTACAACATGCGGGATTGTCCCACAGCGAAATCGGCAATATCGATCATTTCCTGGACTTCACCATCCCCTTCGGCTTTGATTTTGCCCATTTCCAGAGTCACCAGACTCCCCAGGTCGTCCTTCAGCTCCCGTAAAGCGTTTCCCATTTCCCGCACCAGTTGGCCACGCACCGGTGCCGGAACTTTGCGCCACTCCAGAAAGGCTTCCTGAGAGGCCGTCACGACCCGTTCGTAATCCGCTTCGGAACACAATTGTACCGAGGCGATTCGTTGACCAGTAGTGGGATTAATGGAATCGATGGTGCCCTCCCCTTCCGAACGCAACCATCCCCCGGGGCCGGTGCAGGCTCCGGGATTTACATCTTCGATGCCGAGTTTTTCCAGCAGATTCATGGGTTCTCCTCTGGGCTTGAATTCATGATTATTTCTTCACCGGCTTCAACCGGTTCCTAGACGTAGAAAAGCCGGATTGTCAATCCGGACTTCCGGTGCAATAAACAGCGGTCGATATTACGAATTCCGGCGCTTATTCGGAATCAATGGAATGGGGTCGTAAGACGGGTCCGTTCCCTGTTGCTTGGACCAGGCGTCCTGCCCTTCGGGGTGCACCCTCAGGACATCACGGTTCGGGATACGATAATGACCACATCATAGATGGCGTGAGTCCAGGCGGTGATACCAAATCCCCGAAATTGATAGAGGAGCCCGAGAACGATTCCGGCAAACCAGCGCAAGAGAAAGCGGTTCCATTGAACGGATTCACCCATCGGACCCAGGAAATGAAACCAGGAAAAAATCAAGGCGGCCGTCACGATGGCGGCAAGTGCGGCCGTCAGTTTCCGGGTCTGGAATATCAATACGATCAAAGGTGTGAGGCCGGAAATCAGGATCAACCGAAAGAGGAATTCTTCAAACAGTCCCGCTCCCAGTCCCAGGATGATCTGGGAGGGCGTGTCCGGCGGAACCGGTGTTACCAGTGCCGTCTGCAGGGATCCCAACAGGCCGGCCAGCAGGCTACCCCAGATCAGACTTTCGATCAACATGCCCAGCAACACCTGGCTGGAGAATTCAAAATCCGGTTGCCGTTGTCGGAAAAAGAGAAAAGCGAACAGGATACCAATCAAAAACAGCAGTCCCAGGCCGGCCAGACCCTGGAGCCCGAAGGTCGCCAACACCGAATTCAGAATTACGTCGGCTGTATTCCTGACCCGGGGCGCGCCGGGGTGATGGATCAGCAGCAGTCCGACTTCATAGGTTACCAGCAAGGGAACCACGGCGATCAGACTATAAAACAGCGACCGGGATTGGGTCCAGTACGATCGCAAACCTGACTCAGGTATTATCGACCTGTAAAACAGCCAGCAGCGCTTCCTGGGGAATTTCCACCTTTCCGATCATTTTCATCCGTTTTTTCCCTTCCTTTTGCTTTTCCCAGAGTTTGCGTTTGCGGGTGATATCACCGCCGTAGCATTTGGCGGTGACGTTCTTTTTCAGGGCTTTCACGGTGGAGCGGGAAATAATTTTCGTGCCCAGAGCCGCCTGGATCGCCACATCGAACATTTGCCGGGGAATCAGTTCCTTGAGTTTGGAGCACATGGCCACGCCCCGGTGATAGGCGTCATCCGCGTGGCAGATCGAACTTAATGCATCCACCGGTTCGCCGTGAATCAGAATCTCCAGTTTTTTCAGATTGCCGCTACGAAAATCGGAGAATTGATAATCCAATGAGGCATATCCCCGGGAAATGGATTTGAGTTTATCGTAGAAATCAAAAATAATTTCCGCCAGGGGCAGTTCATAATGCAGCTGGGCTTTTCCGGCGCTCAGATAATGGGTATTGACATACTTCCCCCGTTTCTTCTGGCAAAGGGTCATGATACCGCCGATATAATCCTTGGGCGTAATGATTTCGGCCGCCACGTAGGGTTCACGGATCTCTTCGATTTTACCCGGAGGTGGCAATTTGGCGGGGGTATCGATTTCAATGGTTTCTCCCGATTTCAGCGCCACCTGGTACCGGACATTGGGAGAAGTGGTTACCAGGGTGAGACCGAATTCCCGCTCCAGTCGTTCCTGAACGATTTCCATGTGTAACAGTCCCAGAAATCCACAGCGGAATCCGAAACCCAAAGCTTCACTGGTTTCAGGCTCATAAAGGATGGAAGCGTCATTCAAACGCAATTTGTCCAAGGCCTGCCGCAGTTGTTCATAATCGTCGCTGTCGGCCGGATACAGCCCTGAAAACACCATGGGTTTGATTTGTTTATAACCGGGCAATGGATCCGCCGCCCGGTTTTGTTTGACTGTCAGCGTATCCCCGGCCATGATATGGCGTACATCGCGGATATTAGCGATAACATACCCCACATCTCCGGCACGCAGTTCCGGTGTCGGGACCTGTTTGAGGACAAAATGCCCCACTTCGGTGATTTCGTATTGCTGATCGTGAGAAAAAAACTGGGCCGTTTGCCCGGGTTTCAACACACCGTCGAATACGCGCACATAGGGAATTGCACCGCGGTAATTGTCATAGGTGGAATCGAAGATCAGAGCCCGGGCGGGTTGGCGGGCCCTGTCGGCGGGAGGGGGAATTTTTTCCACGATGGCCCGAAAGACGGCCTCGATGCCGGCTCCTGTTTTGGCGCTGACACTCAGCACTTCCTGCGGGTCACAACCGATGAGATCCACCACCTGATCCCGCACTTCTTCCAGCCGTGAACTGGCCAGATCGATTTTGTTCAGGATCGGGATGATCACAAGGTCGTTTTCCACAGCCAGATAGGTATTGCTAACGGTTTGGGCTTCCACGCCCTGGGATGCATCCACTAATAGTAATGCCCCCTCACAGGCAGCCAGGGAACGTGACACTTCATAGGTGAAATCGACATGCCCAGGCGTATCAATCAAATTGAACACATATTCCTGTCCGTCAGTGTGGACATAATGCATCTGGATGGGGTGGCTTTTGATGGTGATACCCCGCTCCCGTTCCAGATCCATATCATCCAGCACCTGGTCTTTCATGGCTTTCCTGGATATGGTGCGGGTTTCTTCCAGCAGCCGGTCCGCCAGGGTGGATTTCCCGTGATCGATGTGGGCGATGATACAAAAATTTCGTATGTGTTCAGTGGACATAAACCGGGCAGTTATTTATTCGGAAACGGCGGATATTTACGTTGGGCCTGGAGTAACAGCAAGTTGGCCTTATCCTGATTTCCGTCCTGTGCCAGAGACACGATATGAATGGCTTCCATTAAGGGAATGCGGGCGTTGTCCGAATTGGCGTACAGGGCATCCATATGTTCGGTAATGATGGACAGGTGGTACCCAATTTCAGTGGCAATATGTTCATCGATGATCTCGTAAAACCGTTCCACGAAATAGGGTTCGCGGAAATTGGGGTCATGGGAGAATTCATAATTCACCTGTTCCTGATGGATGGATTTCAGGCGGGAGGCCATGGCATAGGCACCGTTGACAAAAGTGATTTTCTCCTTTTTCGAGAGACTGGCCCAGTACTGCGCCGGTGTTTTCGGTGGTTGCGCCTGGACCAGCACACCCCAGACCAGCAGCAAAATCGGCAGAAACCTATTCATGGTATTCTCCATCAAACTGGTTGACAATGGGGACGCGGCGACCGAGACCAAAGGCTTTGGGACTGACCCGTAAACCCGGGGCCGCCTGACGCCGTTTGTATTCATTATTCCGGATGCGACGATAGATATCCCGAACGAGGGCGGGATCATAACCGCTGCGGATCAGGGCCGTGACCGATTTATGGTCTTCTACGATGGCATCCACCAGCGGGCTCACAATTTGATAATCGAACGGATCCACCTGACCGGGAGCCAGTTCGGCCGACGGCGGTTTGGTGAGACAGGAGACGGGAATGAGATCCCTGCCGGCGGAACGATTGATGGCCCGGGACAAAGCATAGACATCCGCTTTGGACAAATCGGAAATCACCGCCAGTCCGCCGCTCATATCGCCATAGAGCGTACAATACCCCAAAGCCAGTTCGGTTTTGTTGCCCGTGGTGAGAACCAGCCAGCCGAATTTATTGGACAGGGACATGAGCACATTGCCCCGAATACGGGCCTGAATGTTTTCCTCGGCGACACCGGGCCTGGTTCCGGCGAAGGCATCGGCCAGAGCATCCAAATAGGTCCGGAACAAACCGGCGATGGGAATCTCCCGATAGTCAATCCCCAAATTTTCAGCCAGAAGGCGGGCATCGGTGAGGGAATGTTCGCTGGAATACTCCGACGGCATGGCTACCCCGTGAACCTGGTCGGGAGCCAACGCCCGTACCGCCAGCGCCGCCACCAGACTGGAATCGATTCCGCCGCTCAAACCGATCACAGCCTCCCGATGACCCGTTTTGCGAAAATAGTCCCTGATTCCGCAGACCAGGGCATCCACCAGATCCAGATCCCGGTCGATCTCCGGTAGGAGAACAGAGTCGGTTCCTTCCGTTTCCACCAGCACCAAATCTTCCTCGAAGGCACGGCCATAGGCCCGGATGTGTCCGTTGGCGTCCACCACCAGGGAATTTCCGTCAAAAATCAGTTCATCCTGGGCTCCTACCAGATTGCAGTAATAAAAGGGAATGCTTGTTTCGTTGACCTTGCGACGGATAAGGGCGGCCCGGTCGTCCCGGCGCCCTTCGTGGTAGGGAGAGGCGGACAAATTGACGATGAAATCGACCTCCGCCCGGGCCAGATCAGCCGTAACGGAAATAGGATAGTCGTCATCCCATAAATCTTCACAGATTTCCACTCCCAGTCGGATGTCCCGGCCACCGATCCGGAT
>RFIZ01000111.1 GCA_003695105.1 Fidelibacterota bacterium | reverse complement strand
TCCCCAACGGGATCGGCGGAGTGGAAACGGCGTTTCCCCTCCTGCTGAATCAATGGATCCAACGGGATTTGCCCCTGCCCCGGCTGGTGGATCTCATGGCCACCCGGCCGGCGCAGATTTTTGGTCTGGCCCCCCGGAAAGGGGACCTGCAACCGGGTGCCGATGCGGACCTGGTCATTGTAGATCCCGGGCGGCGGAAGGGGGTGGAGGCCCGGCACTTGCTGACCCGGGCGGACTGGTCGGCCTACGAGGGGATGGAAGCGATCTTCCCGGAACAGGTCTGGCGGCGGGGCACTCTCATGGTCCGGGAGGGGAAAGTGGTGAACGACACGCCGGGGCGGTTTCTCCCGGCGACCCTCCCCGATCGAAAGGTTCTCACGGGTTGATCAACCGGACCCGCTGTATATCGTAAGAATAACTGTTGTAGGGTTCGAAGGAATCATCATCACCGGGTGAATTGACCACGGCGTAGAAACAGGTACCGCTCCGATCCATTTCCAGTCCGTGACTCTTCAGGTTTCCCGCCATGAGATAATAATGGGTTTCCAGATGAGTGGCCCGGTCGAATTCCACCACGAACACTCCCGCTTTGTCGGCATCCATGGGAGCCACCAGCACCCGGGTACCGTCAGGTGTATAGACGGCATCCAGCCCGGGGGAATTGATCTTGTATTTGCCGGTCAGGGACAGGTCCGACGTGGCATAGGACCAGACGGTCCGGACGGCTGTATGATCCTCCGGATGCTCCAAACAGACGATCAATTCCGCCTGATCCGGGCTGACGACGGCGGAGTGAAGGCTGGCTTCGAATCCGTAGGGGTCGGCGATAAAAGGCAGTTGACTGGCCGACATTCCCGTAATTTGATATTTTTTCACTGTTGAGGAGGTAGCGCTGAACGCCGTGGAATCATCCGGCAGGGCCGGGGTCCGGATCGTGGATCTTTTGGGACGAACGGTCTGGAAGGGAGCGGGAATCACCCGATGCATGGTTCCGGCTCGTTTCCCCCGGGGAGTGTATTTCATGGTCGTGGATACGAAGCAGGGACGACTGCGACAACCCTTTACGGTCGGACCGTAAGAGTTCGTTTCAGGTGGTGTTGAAACGCCCGCGCCCGGGGGTAGGCGGGGTTCCGTTCCAACAGGGTGTCCAGCAGGGCCACGGCCCGGCTAACCTGTCCCAGCCGGGCTTCGGCTCCGGCCAGATTGTAGCGACATTGGTCGTCTTCCTGAATCGCCAGGGATCGCCGGAGCCACATCCGGGCACTGTCTGTCTCTCCCGCTTCCAGGGCAAAGATCCCCGCCCATTTCAGGACCCAGGGGTCCCGGGGCCGGTCACGGGTCAGCCGGCGCAGAATCCGGTAGGACCGGCGGTGATTCGCGCTGGGCAGGGAGGCCGAAGCCAGGGCTTTCCGCAGCTCCGTGTCATAGGGGTATTGATGGATCAGAACGCGGCATTCCCGGACCGCCGTCTCGTGGTCCCCGGCTTGCTGTTCGGCAGCGGCAAGCCGCAGATGTCCCTGGCGATAGGATGTCTTCTTTCGGAGCAACTCCAGGGCGATTCTTTCCACCGGCGTGTGCGGAACCAGATCGGCGAGGGAAAGACCGCTGCGGGCGGTGAAGGGCGGATTGGCCGTCAGGAGTCGAATCTGCAGAGCCGCCGCCGTCTGGTCCAGGGGAGTGACCCACTGTTGCAGTTCCCGACCCGTAGCGTCCGCCCAGTCTGAGGAATCGAACTGCCGTCGGAACCGGGGGTGGCGGCGAATTTTCTCCGCCAGAAAACGGGCGATCCGCAGGTTCCCCTGCCAGGTGGGATGCACGTGTTCCCAAAACAGGGAATCACCGGGCCAGCGGCCGGGGGGACGTCCCCAGAAGAGGGAATCGATATCTACAATCGTGACTCCCCGGCGTTCCTGACGGCGGATGACGTCATTGATTTCCGCCGGGGCCCGGAAGCGAATGCCGTCGGCCTCCCGGGCCCGGACCCAGGAATGGAGGCAACCGATGGTATCCCCGGCTGCCAGCCGGGCCTCTCCCTGCCAATAGAACCGCCAGGGATCCGTCTGCGGGAGAGAATCGAGGAATGCAGGCCTGATGGTCCCCGAAGACAAAGACCGGGACGACGGCGATTGAAAGGGAGGTTGTTTCAGATTGGATGTCACCGTGCACAGAAAAACCGGAACGTCCGCCGCATCCGCCCGGGCGAGGATGGCCTGGAGGTTGTCGGTAAATCGGCGGATGGTTTCATCGACGAGCGGTGATGATAGGGGGATGGGCCGTTGATCGAAGGCGCGGGCCATGAGGGTTGACCCTGCTTGGGGAGGATGCAGCCAGCGATACCCGAGTTGATACAGCCGTGAATGGTGCAGGAAAAGCAACAGCCGGGTCCAGAACCGGGAGGAACGGAACCCGGGAAATCCCAGGCGGGTGGCGGTGCCCAGAGCGCCGTAGAATTCGTTATGCCCCAGATACAAAACCAGTGCGTCGGGCTCCAGGGACAGACAGTCCGGGAGCAGATCCAGGACGGTGGTGGAATTGACGGCCGTCATCCCGGCGTTGACCACCTGAACCGAATCGTGGAGCGATTTTTGGTTCAGCAGGTCACCCAGCATCTGGGGAAAAGAACCGGCAAAGAAGAGGGGAAATCCGGCGGTGGTGGATCCTCCCAGGGCAAGGATGCGCAAAGTGCCCGGCGGTTTGTTCCGGTAAAAGGAACGATCTTCCCCAAAACCGGTCCAGTCCGGAACAGGATAATACCGGTAGCCGACGTCAGGATTCAGACGGACGGCTCCGGGTCGGGAAGAATCGGCGACCAGCAGGGAGAGGTTGGGGGCGGGGCTGATCAAACGCACCAGACCTTCCAGCAGCAACAGGATCACTAGCGGCAGAAAAACCAGTCCCAGAGGAAAAGCGATTCGTTTCCAGGGAACGTTCAAGGCTGGCTGAGGGCAGCTTTCAGTTTGCGGTGGAAGGCTTTGGCGGCCGGATCATGGGGAGCCAGGTCCAGAGCGCGTTCAACCGTCGTCAGCGCCCGGGTCGTATCTCCGGAAAGGAAATAGGCCCCGCTGAGATTGTACAGTACCTGGGGATCCCGGGGGTTCAACCGTTCCGCCTGTTGCAGAAGACCCAGGGCGCGGCCGGGATCTCCCTGTTGCAGACGAATGGCGCCGGCCCACTTGGCGGCGAAAGCGTCCGGGGTCAGGGTCAACACCGTTTCCAGTACCGGCAGGGCTTCCCGGAACCGGCGGTGATCGACCAGGATATGTCCCAGCGCCAGCCAGGGACTTTCACTGTAGGGAAAGGTGGTGGCCAGAACCCGGTATTCCCGGGCAGCCCGTTGCCATTGCCCCCGCCGGAGATACGTCTGGGCCAGGGAGACATGGGCCTTTTCGTAATCGCTGTCGTGAGTCAGGACGGCGATCGCCAGGGAGTCTTCCACGGTGCCTGCCTGTAAATCGGCGGCGGTGAGAAAACGATGTTCGGGGTGGAAGGGCCAGCCGGCGGTGAGAATCTGGATCCGGTACCGCGCCAACGCCGAATCCAGACCCGTGACGGCGATCGATCGGAACAGGCTGTCTTCCGGTACTGTCCGGCTGTGAGGAAACCAGGTTTCCAGGGCCTGGCCAAAAGCGGCGGCCATGAGGAAATAGCCTTTCAGATTGGGATGCAGGTGTTCCCAGATCAGTTCCTGTCCGATCAGGCCATGGGGGGACGCATGGGCGAAACGTGCCTCTACCGGCACCAGAAAGACTTGGGGCTCCGTTTCCGCCAGAGTGGTCAGGATTTCATTGAAACGGGTGGGTGCCCGGAAGCGTAACCCGTCCAGATCCCGTGCCTGGCGGTAGGCTTCCCGGGCGGCAGACCAGTCTCCCAATTGTTCCTCCACTTTTCCGGCGGCGTAATACACCCGGGCATAGCCGGGATAGATTCGTTTCAGGGAATCCAGGAGACTCTTTTCCTGGACCTGTGATCGTCCTTCCAACCGGCGGCGAATATCCCGGTCCAGCTCCGGTTCCGTTCGTCCCGGCGGCGGAATGGAAACGAAGGGAGGTTGATCTTTCAGATTACTCACCAGGGTGCCCAGAAAGAGGGGGATGCCCGCTTCCCGGGTCCAGTGGCAGATGTCCTCCAGGTTTTGTTGAAAGATGCGGGCGGTTTTCTCCACCAGGGGACTGTCCAGGGGAATCGTTTGTTCCCGGGCCATGCGGGCCATGAGCGTCTGAGTAGGAGCCCGGCCGGGATGGCGCTGCCGGAACCAATCCTCCAGATGCGTCCAGAGCTGAAACAGACGGGTTTTTTTGAGAGCGATGTAGGCCAGGGTGAGGGAACGATTGGATCCCCAGAATGGACGCTGGGAGGATCCGGTTCCCAGGGCGCCGTAAAATTCGTTGTGGCCGCTGTAAATGATGAGAGCGTCCGGTTGGTAGGAGAGACATTCCCGGGCAAAATCCCGGACCGTATACGTATTCACCGCCGTCATACCCAGATTGACCACTTCGATGGT
>RFIZ01000110.1 GCA_003695105.1 Fidelibacterota bacterium | reverse complement strand
CTCCTGGGCTTCATGGAATACATCGAAGCCGAGTTCCGGGATCAGGCCTCACCGGAAGTCCAGGCCATGTTCGACGCCCTTCACGACAGTGGCGCCCGTATCGTCCATACCATCCACGAAATCCTGGACTTGTCCACCATCGAAGCCGGCGGATTCGAACTGTATCCCGGGGAAATCCACCTGAAACAACTCATCGACCAGGTGGTGCGGGAACTGCGCCTGAGGGCGGATCAAAAGGGGCTGTACCTGGACGTGGAATATGGGGTGCGGGACGACCGGATTCAGGGGGATGCCTACTCCCTGGAGCAGGCTCTCGTCAATCTGGTGGACAACGCCATCAAATATACGGAAGAAGGCGGCGTCACCCTTCAATTGAGTGAACATCGGTCGGAGCTGATTCTGAGCATCCAGGATACGGGCATCGGCATGTCCAAAACCTACCAGCGGCGCATGTGGGAAAGTTTCAGTCAGGAAAGCACCGGGTATACCAAGAAATTCCAGGGAGTGGGATTGGGTCTGGCGCTGGTGAAACGGTACTGCGATTTGAACCAGGTTGATATTGACGTATTCAGTCAGAAGGGAGTAGGTTCGACCTTCACCTTGACCTTCAAAAAACCACGGGGGAAAAGCGAGGGCAAACAACCCAAACATCATGAGGATCGTGAATGAGTGAACAACAAGCCCAACGTCCCGTCGTCCTCGTTGTGGAAGATGATCTCACTTCCCAGCAATTGATGAATTTCTTCCTGCGAAACGAATATGAAGTCCGGATCGCGGCGTCGGTTCCCACCGCCAAGGAGATGCTGGCCGACGGGAAAGTCAAACTGATCCTGTTGGATTTTTCTCTGGAAGGAGACGAGGACGGGCTCGATCTGGCCCGCTGGTTGCGAAAACTGGACGACGAGCGGAAAAAGACGCCCATCGTGGCCCTGACGGCCCACGCCTTTACCACCGACCGGGACAATGCGATTGAAGCCGGCTGCGACGATTTCCTGACCAAGCCGGTGCGCCAGGCCAATCTCATGGAGACCATCCATAAATACGTATAACTCCTCCGGCCCATGACCACGATCGAGATCGTCAGCGTCTTTCTAATCTTCGGGGGATTGATCTTTCTGGGCGTCAGCGTCCGCATCACCCGGAACCTGCTGGCCTCGGTCCGGGGGAGCGTGTACTACCGGCGGTGGCAGATCCTCATCCTCCTGACGATTCTGTTCATGGTGGGCTACCTGGCCGCCATGGTGGCCTTCATTACCAATCATTCCTCCCTGGTCATGTTGTTCACCGGTCTGATTTTCTTTCTGGGGGCGTTTTACACTTTTCTGGTGGTGGACAACGGGCGGAACACCATCGAAAATCTGGTTTCGACCACCGTCTCCAAAACGGAGCTGGAACAGATTCTGGGTTCCATGGGCGAATCCTTGATGGTAATTACGCTCAATCCCACGCCCACCATCCGGCTGGTCAACACCGCCACCCTGACTTTGCTGGGATATGAAGAAAAAGACGTGACGGGAAAACCCCTCTCCTTTGTTCTGGAACCGGGCGAGAAGGAATGTATCTCTCCGGCGGAGGTGGTGGAAACGGGAACCCCCTACCACGGAGAATGTTTTTACCGCAAGGCGGACGGCAGCAAAATTCGGGTCTGGATCGGTGTGGCCCCCCTGAAGACCGACGAGGACGGCCACCCCGGCCTGGTCTATGTGGCCCAGGATTTGACGGAACGGATCCAAGCCGAACGGGAAATCCGCCGCCAGAAGGAATTCCTGGAATCGGTGATCGAATCCCTCACCTATCCCTTCATGGTGATCAACGTGGAGGATTATTCCGTCGCTCTGGCCAACAGCGAAGCCAAAGCCCTGAGCCCTTTTCCCCTGTCCACCTGTCATAAAACTTCCCACCACCGGGACACGCCCTGCCGGGGCCATGACCATCCCTGTCCCCTGGATCAGGTGCTCACTACCCGGAAACCGGTTGTCGTGGAACATACCCATTATGACGCCCACTACAATCCCCGGAATGTGGAGGTGCATTGTTTTCCCGTTCAATCCTCCGACGGAGAGGTTCGCCAGGTGATCGAATATTCCATCGATATCACGGAACGGAAGGAGATGCAAGAAGCTCTCCTGCAGACCAATCTCCGGACCAGTATCCTCTATCAAATCGCCAATGCCGACAGTACGGCTATGTCCCTGGAAGAATTGTTCCACATGATTCATGAACTGTTGAGCGGCGTGATCAATACGACGAACTTTTACATTGCGTTCTATGACCGGGAAACGGAAATGCTCAGTTTTCCCTACTTTGTGGATGAAGTGGACGAACGACCGGAACCGAAGCCCTTGGGAAAGGGTCTGACGGAATATGTCATCCGCACGGGAAAATCGCTGCTGGTGGACAAGGAAGGTATCTACAAAATGGTGGCGGACGGCGATATCACCCTCATCGGAACGGCCTCGGAGCAATGGCTGGGTGTTCCCCTGAAACTGGAGCAGGAAGTCATCGGCGTCATCGTAGTGCAGAGTTACGATACGCCCAATCTCTATTCCGGCCGGGATGTGGAAATGCTGGAATTCATTTCGGGGCAGATCGCCAATGCCATCCTCCACAAACGGGCGGAAGATGCCATCGTGGCCTCGGAAGCCAAGCACCGGAAACTGGCGGAAGAATTACGCCAGACCAACAACATGAAGGAATTGTTGCTGGATGTCATCACCCACGATTTGAAAAATCCCGCCGGAGTGATTGCCGGCATGTCGGAGATGCTCACCGCCGAACAGCCGGACAATGAATATCTGAACCTGATATCCGACAGCAGCGAATCCCTGCTGAAAACGATCCAGAACGCCACCACCCTGTCGAAAGTATCCCTGGGAGAGGACATCGCCCGGGAGCCGGTGGACCTGGTGCGCATGGTCCGGGACCTGACGTCCGAATTTGCCGTCCTGCTGAAAGCGGAGGAGATGGAATTGTCTCTGGATATGCCCGACTCCCTGGTGGTGAACATCAATCCCATCCTGGTGGAAGTGCCCAAGAATTTCATCAGCAACGCCATCAAATATGCCAAGTCCGGGAAAAAGATTGAGGTAGTCCTCTGGGAGGAACCGGAGTGGGTCAAGCTGGAGGTGCGGGACTACGGCAAAACCATCCCGGAAGATCAGCGGGACGTGGTGTTCAAACGGAGTGTGCAACTGGAGCAGGGTCAGAAACGCGGTCGGGGACTGGGGCTGGCCATTGTCAAGCGGATCGCCACCGCCCACGGGGCGGAAGTAGGCGTGAAACCCCATGAACCCACCGGCAATATTTTCTATTGTTACCTGCCCAAGGAGCCGGAGGCTGTGGAAGCGGAAGCCCCGGCGGAGACCGGCCAGGCCTGAGTTCGTCCCCCGACCGGTGTGGAATCCCCGTCAGATCCATCAGCCTACCCGGAGATCCGGATGTCCCTGCCCCTGATCGTGACGGCGGCAGGCCTGTCCACCCGTCATCCCCCGAACAAACTCTTGCTGGAGGTGGAGGGAGAACCGGCGTTGGTGACAACCCTGCGACGGTTTGTGGGGAAAGTTGATCCCCTGATCGTCGTGCTGGGCAAGGACGCCGGCCGGCTCCTGCAGATCCTGTCCGACCGGTTGCCGGGACAGGTCACCTGTGTGGTGAATCCGGACTATGCCCGCGGTTTGTCCACATCCGTCCGCCGGGGGCTGGACGCTCTGCCGGCTTCCTCTTCCGGCGTGGCCTTCTGTAACGGAGACCGGCCCTTCCTCAAGGATCGCACGGTGAACGGCTGGTTGGAACGGCTGGAGCGGGACCGGGATCGCATCGTGTTTCCCGTCTACCGGGGGATTCCCGGACAACCGATCTATTTTCCGGCCGATCTGGTGCCGGAACTGCGCCGCCTCCGGGGAGACCGGGGAGGTCGTCTGGTCCGGGACCGCCATCCCGAGCGCTGGCAGGTCTGGAAAGTGAACGACTCCGGAGCGGTGGTGGACATGGATCAGGCCCTGGAGTCGTCCCCATGAAGGTCTGGATCCGGGGTGCGGGAGAATTGGCCAGCGGTACGGCCTGGACCCTGAAACGATGCGGTTGGTCCGTCCTGCTCACGGAATTGCCCTTGCCCCTGGCGATCCGCCGCCCCGTGACCTTCAGCGATGCCATGCTGGAGAGGGAAACCGAAGTGGAAGGCATCCGGGCCCAACGTGTCGCCGACCCGACGCCGGCCGACTGGCACCGGGACTGGATTCCGGTGACGGAAGACCGGCCGGAACGGGTGCTGGCCCTCAACCCCCGGGTGATCATCGACGCCCGCATGCGGAAGCAGGCCGTGCCCGACCGGCGGGAGTGGGCGGCGCTGGTCATCGGTCTGGGACCCGGCTTTACGGTCGGGGTCAATTGTTCCGCCGCAGTGGAGACCCGGCGGGGACATGATCTGGGGCGGGTCCTCTGGCAGGGAAGTCCCGCCGCCGACACCCGCCGACCCGGCACCCTGGGAGGGGCCTCCTGGAAGCGGGTGCTCTACGCCCCGGCTTCCGGCCCTCTGGAGTGGCAGGTGACCTTCGGAGACCTGGTGGAAGAGGGGAATCGGCTGGGTACGATCGCCGGACGGCATCCGATCGTGGCGCCTCTGTCGGGACAGGTACGGGGTCTGCTCCATCCCGCCGTTCCGGTGCACCGGGGGTTGAAACTGGCGGATGTGGATCCCCGGGGGGCGGAGGTCGACTACCGCACCCTGTCCGATAAAGCCCGCACCGTGGGCCGCGCCGCCCTGGAGGCCATCCTCACCGCCCAACAGGAGGGACGGTTGTGATCGAAAAAGCGGTCCTGGATGCTTTGGTGAACCTGCCTTCCGATCAGGCGGCGGTGGTGTGCAGTCTGGTCCGCTGGAAAGGATCCGTGCCCCGTAAAGACTACCCGGTGATGATCGTTCTGCCGGACCGGTCCGTGGGAACGATCGGTGGCGGCCAGATGGAGTATGACGTCATCCGGGCCGCCCGGGAGGTGCTGCACACGGCCCAACCCCAGCTCCGGTCCTTCGATCTCACCAACCGGGACGCCCTGGCGGAAGGGAGTCTCTGCGGCGGGACGACGGAGATTGTTCTGGAACCGTTGACGGACTCCGGCCGGAGAGAGTGGCAGAACCTGCAGGCAGCCTGGGAATCGGAGGGATGGCTCTGGCGCACGGAAGTGCAACGGCGCCCCGTGAGCGTCCGCCGTCAGCTGCTGTCCGCTGAGGAACAGTCGGCGGACCTTCCCACGGCCAACCGGCCTCTCCTCCGGGAAGAACCGGAGCGGCTGGTGCTGGTGGAAGTGCTCCAGTCACCGCCCCGCTTTCATCTGTTCGGCGCCGGACATGTGGGCCGGGCGGTGGCCGATCTGGCGGCCTTCATCGGGTTGCCGGCAGTGGTCTATGACGACCGGGAGGATCTCCTGACGGAAGAACGCTTTCCCCGGGCCCGCCGGGTGCGATTGCGTTACGATCGCCCTCTGGAAGACCAGGTCCGGATCCGAAACCAGGATTTGATCCTGATCGCCACCCCGGGACACACCCACGATCTGGCCCTGCTGCGCTGGACCCTGCGTCAGGCAGTGTCTTATGTGGGACTGATCAGCAGCCGGAGAAAATGGTCCATTCTGAAAGCACAATTGATCCGGGAAGGTTATGCGCCGGAGACGGTGAACCGGGTGCATTCGCCGGTGGGTCTGGATGTGCAGGCGGAGACGGTCCCGGAGATCGCCGTCAGCATCGTGGCGGAAGTCATCCTGCATCTCCGGGGGAAGCCGGATCGCCGGGAATGAAAGGCGTCCGGCATGGGTGAATGGATCTTTGCCGGGGGAACCGTGGTCCGCTCCACCGGGGTGGAGATCGCCGATATCCGGGTGAGCGGAGACACCATATCAGCCGTCGGTCCCCATCTGCCGGCGGAGGGAGCCGACGTCATCGATTGTCGCGGCCGGTGGGTGTTTCCCGGGTTGGTGGATCCACATACGCACATGGGCATTCCCATCAAACAGGTGCGCTCCCGGGACGATTTTGCCAGCGGCAGCCGGGCCGCTCTCCAGGGTGGAGTGACCACCCTGATCGATTTCACCGTGTGGGAAGCCCGGCAAAGTCTGGAGGAGAGTATCCGTCAACGGCAGGCAGAGGCCGCGTCCTCCCTGGCGGATGTGTCCCTGCATGCCAATATCACCCGACTGGAGTCCGGTCTGGCCGACGCCATCGAGACCGCTTTCGGCCTGGGCGTGGTGAGTTTCAAAGTGTTCACTACCTATCGGGAAGCGGGCATGATGCTGGAGTATCCCCAGATCCGGGAAGTGGCGGAAATATTGGCCGTCCGGGGCGGTGTGCTCCAGGTCCACGCCGAAGATGACCGGCTGATTCAGGAAGCCACGGCTCCCCTCGTTGCGGCAGGTTCCGCCTCCCCCCGGGATCACGGCCGCAGCCGTCCGGTGGCGGCGGAAGTGGAAGCCATCCGCCGGCTGGGAACACTCCATGATGTGACCGGGTGTCCGGTCTATATCGTTCATCTCAGTTCCGCTGCAGGCTGGGAAGCGGCCCGGGAGGAAAACCTCCTGATGGAGACCTGTCCCCAGTATCTGCTGCTGGATGAACGCTCCTATGAGGCACCGGACGGACACATGTTCGTGGCCAGCCCGCCGCTGCGCTCTCCGGAGGAACGGGACCGGCTGTGGGAAGGAATCAAAGACGGGAGTATCGCCGCCGTGGGCACGGATCACTGTCCGTTCTGCCGGCGCGACAAGCCGGCGGGACTTCCGTTTCAGGACATCCCCAACGGG
>RFIZ01000109.1 GCA_003695105.1 Fidelibacterota bacterium | reverse complement strand
GAGTGGAGTACATCCGTGTCATCCGGGAGGTTGATATAGGGGCCCAGGTGCCGGGCGATGTGCCGGAATTTCCGGGGACGGGGTTCCAGCAGAGTTTGCAGGTCGGGAAGCATGAATAAATTTAACCGTTCTGACGGGAATTCTCAGTATGAATCGAAAGAGAGCTGGGGTTAAATTCGCCCACTTTAGACTGAAGACTGTGCGCCGATTTTCCCGACAACTGATTCACTTTGTTTCCCACACCCCCCGTACCTTGCTGGCGGGGGCCTTCTTTCTTACCCTGATTTTTCTCTGGAAAATTCCGGATCTCCGGCTGGATCCCAGCCTCAATTCCCTGGCCCCTCAGGACCACCCCATTGTGAAAACGATGGAAAAGATCGATCATCTGTTCGGGGGCTCGGCAATCGTGGTGGTGGCCGTGGAATCCGACAGCCTCCTGACCAGGCCCGTCCTGGAAAAATATGAAGCGCTGCAAGATTCCCTGGAAAACCTGGATGTAGTGGAAACCGTTACTTCCCTTTATACGGCCACGTCCATCGTTTCCTCCGATGAGGGCTTTTCGATCGAACCGGTGCTGTCGGACTACCCGGATTCAAGTGCCCAGATCGATTCCCTGAAAGCGGTTCTGCTGAACCGCAGTCAGGTCGTGGGTACCATTCTGTCCCGCGACTTCCGCATGATGAGTTTCATCTGCCGATTGAATTCCACTTTCGAATTCGATGAATTGGCTCTGGCCAGACGGATCGAACATATCGTCCGGTCTTTCAAGGGTCCGGAAAAAATCTATTATTCCGGTCTGCCGCTCACCCGGGCGGATGTGACCAACCAGATGCGCCATGATCTGAAAGGGTTCATGCCCTACGGCATGATTCTCATGATTTTGCTTTTGTCCCTCGCCTTCCGGTCCTGGCTGGGCGTGTTCCTCCCGCTGGGCGTAGTGATCCTGTCCTCCATCTGGACGTTCGGCCTCATGGCCTGGTTGGATGTATCCCTGCCCTTTACCGGCATCCTGATTCCGGTCATGCTGATTGCCATCGCCAACGACTACGGGATTCACATCATTGCCCACTATTATGAATTCACCCGGATGAATCCCACTGCCGATCGTCTGAGTGTGATCAGAAAGACGGTAAAAAATGTCAATATGCCCATTTTTTTGGCCGGGATCACGACCGTTATCGGGTTTTTGAGTCTGCTGGGACATGTGTTGCCGAAGGCTCAGGAAATGGGTTGGGAAATGTCCTTCGGAATCCTGGCGTCCTTCGTGTTCAGTATTGTATTGATTCCCGCCGCCCTGACCATTGCTCCCCGACCCCTCTATCTCAAACACCCCACCAGCATGGAACGGATGAACCGGTTTCTCCATGCATGGGGACACTTTTTCGTCCGCTTCAACCGACTGACCATTTTGGGAACGGTTCTGGTGGTTCTGGCGGCGGCGCTGGGCATCCAATACATCCAGGTGGATGCCAATCCGGATCATTATTACAAAAAGAATGCCCGCATCCGTATGCACAACGAGGCCATTGCCCGGGCGTTCGGCGGCTCCATCCAGATCTCGGTCCTGGTGGAGGGGAGCATGCTGGACCCGGAAAATCTGCGAATCGTGGAGGACCTGGAATCCCATCTGGCCCAAAATCAGCTGGTGACTCAAACCGTGTCCATCGTGGACGTGCTGAAAAAAATGAACCGGGCTTTCCATGATGACGACCCTGCGTTCGCCGTGATTCCCGATGATTCGGACCTGGTCAGTCAATTTCTGTTTCTCTACAGCCTGACGGGAGATGAATCCGATCTGGATCCATTCCTGGACGACCTGGAACAACCCCAGCACGCCCAAATCCTGGCCCGCCTGAACCGGATTCAAACCATGTCCATCGCCGACCTGGTGGAAGATTTACAGGATTATATCCGGGCCAACTACTACGACCGGGGTCAGATCGAAGTGGCCGGACCAGCCTCCTTACTGGGGGTGCTGTCGCGGATGATCGTGAAAGGGCAAATCATCAGTCTGGGGATCTCCACATTGATCATTTTTCTGTTGATGGCTCTTGTATTCCGGTCGCTGGTGGGAGGACTGCTATCCATCGTGCCCCTCGGCAGCGCCATTCTGATCCAGTTCGGCGTCATGGGATTCGGGGGCATCGAACTCACCATCAGCACCGCCATGTTGTCCAGCATTCTGGTGGGGATTGGAATCGATTATACGGTGCATTTCCTCTGGCATCTCCGGGAACATATCCGGGAAGGTCTGGATCTGGAAGAAGCCATTTTCACCACCCTGAGGGTGTCGGGCAAAGGGATCGTCTACAATGCCCTGTCCGTCATTCTGGGATTTTCCGTTCTGCTCTATTCCAATTTCCTGCCCGTCAATATTTTCGGTGGTCTGATCGTCATGTCCATCTTTATCTGCCTGCTGGGAGCCCTGACGGTTTTACCGGCGCTGATTAGTCTCTTTCAACCTAAATTCCTGTATCGATGAACACTGAGATGCAAAGCGATCGCCGCTGGGCTGCGGCCCTGCTCCTGTTGTCAGGAGTGTTCCTGATTTTTTGGGGATTCCAGACCTGGCAAACCTGGACCCAGTCCGGGAGCGGAATGCCGCTGCCGGGCGTCCGGGGCCTGGTGTTGTGGCTGCGGACCAACCCGGGTATTTCCCTGGCGGTGTATATTTTCCTCTGTACCCAGAGCGCCGGCTGGCTGGAACTGAAACAGGGTGCCAGTTATCTCCTTCAATTCTTTCTTTCCCTGCTGGTCACACCGGTGCTGGTGATCCCGCTCTATCTCCTCCTGAACAAAGGGAGGTCGAATGGCTAAGATTCGGATGATTTTGCCGGGCCTGCTCCTGGTCTGGGCGACGGCCCAGACTCCCCCTTCACCGGCAAAGATCATGGAACGGGTCCTGAATCATCCCCACCCGGCATCTACGGTATCCACCATCACCCTTACCATGAAGAAGACCAAAGGGAAGCGGGTGAAAACCAAGGTCCGGGAGTTGATGCGCTACCACAAATCCTACTCCGAAGGCGTGTATCGCAGCAAAACCATGATGCGCTTTCTCAAACCGGCGGTGGCCAAAGGCATCGGATTACTGACCTGGAACTATCGGGACGGTCATAGCGATCAATGGCTGTATTTGCCCAAGTTGAAAAAGGCGAAAAAGATTGCCGTCAGTGAACAATCCAAATCCCTGCTGGGAACGGAATTTTCCTATGAAGATTTGCAGGAAACCAGCCTGGACACGGCCTCACTCTCCTATGGCGGGGAAGCCGTATTGGATTCCATTCCCTGCCAGATCGTGGATCAACGCATGCCGGCCTCCCGGCAATATAGTCACCGGCGCATCTGGGTCAGCACCGGGAACTGGCTGATCAAAAAAGTGGAATATTTCGATCACCAGAATCGGCCGGTCAAAGTGCTGGACATCCCGGAACATATCCGCCAGGATCGCTTCTGGTTCACCCGGAAAATGATCATGCACAACCTGTTGAACGGGAACGAATCCATCCTGGAAGTGAACGACATTCAGGTCAACACGGGGCTGGTGGATGATTTCTTTTCCCAAACATTCCTGACCAAACTGGACTAACCTTTTGATTGAACGTACGGGATCGTCCGGCGTAAATTGGAAACGAATAAAACGATAATCGTTTCCAATGATGACAATCGATCCCAAGCAGGAAATCCTGCTCCAGGCCGTGCTGGAGGAAATCAATACTTTTGGCGTCCATGGGTTTACGGTGGACCGCCTGGCTCAGAAGGCGGGCGTCAGTAAAAAAACGATCTACATGCACTGGACGTCCAAAGATGAAATCGTCAGGGAAGCTTTCAAACAAATTCAGCGTCGCATCTTTCGGTCGTTCCAGGACATTTTGGACACGGAAGACAACCCGGTGCTTCAATTTACCCGCATGATCGATACGGCCCGGTCGGTCATCAGGGATTTCAACGTACAGGTGATCAACGATTTAAAACGCAAATATCCGGAGGTCTGGGAGGAGATGGAGGCGTTCCGACAGGAAGTGACCGGTATCTTTAAAGAGATCTTTGTCCGGGCACAGGAACAGGGCCTCGTCCGGAAAACCATCAATGTCCATATTGCCGCCATCCTTCACATTGCCATCATCAACCGCCTGTTTCATCCGGAATTTTTCTTAACCAACAATTTGACTCCTCTGGATACTCTGACGACTTACAAGGAAATCCTGATTGGCGGCCTCCTGACGGAGAAGGGACATCAAATCATTCAACAACAGAACAGCATCTGACGGAGCAGTACGCATGGCTACACGCATAAAAACCTGGCTGATTGGTCAGGCCCTGGATCATCCCAAACGCACCATCTTGGTCTGTGTTGCAGTGACCCTGGTCCTGGCGCGGGGACTTCCCTGGATCGTCATTGACAATGATTTCATGAACATGATCCCGGAAGACAATCCGGCCTTCAAAGTCTGGAATGAAATCCTGGATGAATTTGGTTCCACGGAGCGGATTTTCATTGCCTTCGGGCGGAAGGGTGAGGAGGCGCTCACGGCCGAAACCCTGGCCAAATCCTGGGATTTCGTCCGGGCCATGGAACGCATACCGGAAGTGGACGAAGTGTTCAGTATTTCCAACATGAGTCGGATGGATAGTGATGACGGCTTCATGGAAGTCAGTGACCTCCAGCCGGCCCGGGATCTGACGCCGGATCAGTTGGCCGACCTGAAAGACTATCTAAGGCGAACCCCGGACATTGCCATTCGGGTGTTAAGCACCCACGGGGATTATCTCAACGTGGTCGTGCAACCCAAACTGGATGTGGACAAGGAAAAACTGACCCTCACGATCATGGATCAGGCGGAAAAGCTCCTGGGGGATTATGAAGTGCATTTCGGCGGCCAGATGTATCTGACCAGCCGGATCCCCGGGCTGGTGCGGGCGGATATCATGCGTCTGATGCGTTTCGGGATTTTGATACTGGTGATCATCATGTTGTTGAATTTGCGCAGCCTGCCGGCGGTGGGAATGGCGGTGTCGGTCATTCTGCTGTCCCTGGTGGGTATGATGGGATTTATGGGCTGGCTGGTCCACCTGACCGGTTCCAATAAATTCTATTTTGCCGTATTGAATGCGACCATGCCCATCATCCTCCTGACCATCGCCAATGGCGACGGCATCCATATCATCACCAAATTCATGCGGGAAGCCCGGAAACGCCAGGACGTGCGGGATGCCATTCGTTCCTCCATGAACACCCTGATGCTGCCGGTGATGCTCACCAGCCTCACCACCGCCGTGGCTTTCCTGTCCATGATTTTTACTCCCATCAACCAGTTTTTGGGCTACGGTATCTGTATGGCGTTCGGCATATCGTGGGCCTGGCTGCTGTCGACCATTTTTTTACCTTCCCTCCTGCGGTTGAAACACTGGGATCTCAGTCACGTCTCCCTGGCCAAAAAGAGTATTTTTGAAAGCATTGTCGAACACATCGGAAATCAGGTGGTCAACCATCCCAAGCGGGTGCTCACCATCGGAGTGTTGATCGTCCTGATTGCCATTCCGGGACTGTTCCGGGTCAAAGTGGAAGTGAATCTGGCCAGTTTCTTCAGCAAAGGTACCGATATCCGGGACAGTATCGATTTTCTGGATTCGGAGATGACCGGAACCATGGACATGGAAATCAAGGTGAATGGGGACATGAAATCACCCGAGGTCCTGCGCAAGATGGAATCCATCCAGAATTATCTGGAACAGCAACCTCCCGTTCGGACCACGTTTTCGATCGTGGATGTCATCAAACAGATGCACCGGACCGTCATGGATGATGATCCGGCCTACGAGGTAATCCCCGATACCCGGGGCAAGGTCAATAATTTGTTCACCCTTTATTCCATGTCCGGGGACCCGGATGATTTCAGTTCCCTTATCGATTATGATTATTCGGAAGGTCTGGTGACGGCCCTGCTTCAAAATATACCCACGACTCAAATGCGTCCTCTGGTGAGTGGTGTGCGCGGGCAATTGCAAGCGTTGCAGGATCAGGGTTTTCAGACCACCCTTACCGGCATGATCGTCATCTTCCTGGAGGAGATGTACCTCATTCTCCAGAGTGCATTCATCAGCATCGGCGTTTCGATCGTGATGATCTTTCTCATTGCCTGGATCTTTTTCCGGCGGTTTTTGTGGGGACTGCTCAGCGTGTTTCCCCTGACGGCCGCCGTCATCCTCAACTTCGGACTGATGGGCGCCTCCGGAATCGAACTCAGTCACGTAACCGCCCTCCTGTCCTCCATCATTATTGGCGTGGGAGTCGATTTTGCCATTCACTATGTGTCCCAATACCGGCACTATGCCAATCAGGGAATGGGCAAGGACGTCATCAGTCGCCATGTTATGGGCGACACGGGATATCCTATCATGTTGAATGCTCTCTCCAACATGGGATTCGGGGCGCTCATGATTTCCAATTTCTTGCCCGTGCGGTATATCGGAGGTCTGATGGTCTTCGCCATGATTTCCACTTCCGTGGGAACATTGACCGTTCTGGCATCGGCGTCCGAATTATTGAAGAACCGGTTGGCTATCAAAGAACAGAGAGGATAAGATGAAAACACAATTCTGGTTGGGATGGATATCCATCCTTTGTGGCGGTCTGCTCTGGGGGCAGGACGCCTACCAAATTGCCCAGCGGGTGGACCAGCGGGAGGAACCGGCCGACATGACGGCCAACCTCACTATGGTACTGACCAATTCCCAGGGCAAGACCCGCACCAATACGATTCATTCCGTTTCCCTGGCCGGAGGCGAAAAACAAATCATCTGGTTCCTGGCGCCCCCCGACGATAAAGGTGTGGCCTTTCTGAAAATCGAGCATCCCGGAGCCGACGATGAAATGCGCCTTTGGCTGCCGGCTTTCAAACGGGTGCGGCGGATTTCGTCCAGCAAGAAAGGGGATTCCTTCATGGGATCCGATATGAGTTACGAAGACATGACCAACCGCGAACTGGATGAATATACCTATGCCCTGTTACGGGAGGAGTCGGTGAACGGCATCGACTGTTATGTCCTGGAAGAGACTCCCAAACCGGAAATCGAATCGACCTATTCCAAACACATAACCTGGATTTCCAAGGCCGATTACACGGTGGTGAAGGAGGAATCCTACGATCTGTCCGGCGCGCTGGAGAAAGTGAAAGAGATCGACTACGTACGGAAG
>RFIZ01000108.1 GCA_003695105.1 Fidelibacterota bacterium | reverse complement strand
CCCAGGACCGCATGGCGGCGGATAACCGCTCATTGTGATTCTGTTGCATCAGTCTCCGGGGAACCGGCAACCAGGCCAGCCAGGCCGGTACGAAGGTTAGACTCAAATAGAGCGCATAGAAAACACCCAGAGCCGTGAATACTCCCAGGGTGATGATGGATTCCACTCCGGACGTTCCCAGGGCGATGAACCCGGCCATGGTCGTGAGGGAAGTCATAATCACAGGTGAATTCATGTCCTTCATCGTCAGGCGGGTCAGGTCCACCCGGTCCTTCACCGTCCGGGCATTGGCATAATAATGGGTAATGATATGGATACTGTCGGCCACGGCAATGGCCATGATCAGAATGGGCATGATTTCGGTGCTGTGGGACATGGGCACCCCCAGGGCGGCCATGGTGCCCAGAGTCCAGATCACCGACAAAATGACCACACTCAGGGGCAGCAGGATCCCCCGCAGATTGCGGAAGATGACCAGGAGCAACAGGAAAATAACGCCCAGTCCCCCCATGAAAAAGGTGGACATGTCCCGTTGCATTCCCAGACTGACATAATGCGTGACCACCGGTTTTCCCGTCAGGATCAGCTCCAGATCAGACTGCTGATTCCATTCATCCACCTGAGGAATGATAGCATCTACAAAATCCCCTGCATCGGTGGATTTTTTCAACAGTACCATGATCCCGAACATGGTGGAATCCTTGGAGATCAGATTTCCCAGAGCCAGATCACTGTGAAAAAGCCGGTCCCGGTACCGGTGGATCTCTGCCGGTGTTTCCGGCGGACGATCCAGAATGTCTTCCACCACCATCCCTTCTTCCGTTCCCCGAATCAGACTGACGTTGGTGGGCGACATGACTTTATAGATGTCCGGGTTGTCTTCCAGGGTGCGGGTGATGTCCCATACTTCCCGCAGGTGTTTCGGACTGAAGAGGTCGTCCCCGCGGATCCCGATGAAGACAAAATCCTTGGTGGGAAAAATGTCATTCATTCGGTCATAGAGCCGTTTGGCCGGGATCTTCTGCGGCAGAGAACTGGTCACATCCGGATCCATTTGCATGTATTGAAATTGGGTGAGGAATCCGCCGGTGATCAGGACCACCAGCCCGATGAACAACCAGGGTTTTTTCACGACCCAATCTGTAATTCTCATTTCATATTTCCTTTGTAAGAGTGTCCAGAAGACTGGTTTGAAAGAGGTGAATCTCCGGCTCCAGTTGAGCCCAATCGGCTCCCCGGATGATTTTCACCGCCAAACCGGTAAGGTAACTCCAGACCATTTGTTGGAAGACTTCCGGGTCCACGGTCGTATGGACCTGCCGGAACAGTTGTTGAATGCGGGACTGAATGGGCAGCCGGTAGGATTCCGTTTCCTGGACCACCTCCGGATTTCGCAGGATCTCCACCGGAGCATTCTTTCCCAGCGGGAACAACAGGTTGAAAAAATCCCGGTCCTGTAATCCCAGCTGAACATGCCCCACCACCAGGGCAGAGACCAACGCCTCCAGGCTTTCCGCCTGAAGAACCTGATCCGTCAACGCCTGATAATAGGAGCGGGCATAGGAGAGATAAATTTCCTTGTAGATATCGTCCTTGCATTTGAAGTAATAGTAGATGGTGGCCTTCCCCAACTCCGCCTGGTCGGCAATGTCATTCAGGCTGGTCTCCTGGTACCCCTTCCGGGCGAACAGGTACTTGGCCGCTTCCAGAATGGTGCGGATGCGGTGCTCTTTCTCTCGTTGTTGCCGATCGCTTATTCCCATGTTTAAACCACCTGTTCTATTTTCAACCAGGTGGTCGAAATTAAGGGATACCCCCGATACGGCGCAATTCCAATTTTCTTCCCGGACGGGAGTCCGTAGATTTCTTTATGGATTTTGACGTGGATTATGTCGTCGTTGGATCGGGTTTCGGCGGATCGGTGGCGGCACTGCGCCTGGTGGAAAAAGGATACTCCGTCCTGGTGATCGAACGGGGGCAGCGTTACTATACCCGCGACTTTCCCCGTCGCAACTGGAATGTGCGAAAATTTCTCTGGCTGCCCCGGTTGCGCCTGTATGGTATCCTGGCGCTCACGCTGTTGAAGGACGTGTTCATTTTACACGGTGCCGGAGTCGGCGGCGGAAGTTTGGTGTACGCCAACAATCTGCTCATTCCGCCGGACGAAGTTCTTTCCGATCCCCAGTGGGGTCACCCCGACTGGAAACGTCGGATCCGGCCTTATTATGAAAAATCCCGGCGGATGCTGGGAGCCACTCCCGCCCGGAATCTCACCGCCGCCGACACGCTCCTGAAACAATTGGCGGAGGAAGATCAGCGCGGAGATACCTTTCACGTGAATGAAGTGGGCATCTTCTACGGCAAACCCCACACCTCCGTGGCCGATCCCTATTTTGACGGGCAGGGTCCTTCCCGGTCCGGATGCACCGAGTGCGGCGGATGCATGACCGGATGCCGGGAAAATGCCAAAAATACTCTGGATAAAAATTATCTCTATCTGGCGGAACAGCAGGGCGTCCGGGTTCTCTCCCAGCACGAAGTGACGCAACTTCTGCCCATGGCGGGGGGAGGTTACCTGGTGCAGTGCCGCCGGGTCCGGGGGTGGCGCCGTCCCTGGCGGACCTTTCAGGCGCGGGGCGTGGTGTTGTCCGGGGGCGTCATGGGCACCGTCCCCCTCCTGCTGAAACTGAAGACGTCCGGGGCGCTCCCCCGGTTATCCGGCCAATTGGGCCACCGGGTCCGGACCAACAGTGAGGCGCTGGTGGGTGCCGTCGCCCGGTCCTATGACGTGGATTACAGCAAGGGAATTGCCATCACTTCCGGCGTCTACCCGGATGAGCACACCCAGATCGAAACCGTGAGATACGGACGCGGACACGACCTCATGGCGCTCCTGTCCACCCCTCTGGTGGACGGTCATCCCGTCTGGCCCCGTCCCCTCCTGTTCCTGGCTACGGTCCTTCGCCATCCCCTGGAGTTTTTGAAAAATTTCTGGCCGGTGGGCTGGGCCCAACGGTCCACGATCCTGTTGGTGATGCAAAATATCGATAATTACCTGCGGCTGGAGTACCGGCGCCGCTGGTGGCGGCTGGGAGGCCGTTCGGTGAATTCCAACTGGCATACGGAACGAAAAGTCCCCAGTTACCTTCCGGTGGCCAATCGCTACGCCCGGCGCCTGGCGGAAAAGGTTGGAGGCACTGCCAAAAGTGTGCTGCCGGAAGTTCTGTTCAATACGTCCACCACGGCCCACATCCTGGGCGGGTGCTGTCTGGGCGCCACCCCGGAGGAGGGGGTGGTCGATCTGCAGGGACGAGTCTTTGGCTACGACAACCTCTATGTCATGGACGGCTCCGTAATCCCGGTGAATCTCAGTGTCAACCCCAGTTTGACGATCACGGCGGTGGCGGAATATTTCGCCGATCACATCCCGCCCCGTTCGCCATGATCCGCGGTGTGATCTTCGATCTGGACGGAACCCTGCTG
>RFIZ01000107.1 GCA_003695105.1 Fidelibacterota bacterium | reverse complement strand
TGCCGGGGCCTTTCGACCTGATGAAAGGAACCAGCAAAGTCCTGGTTCAGAATTTGTTGGCCCTGCATTTTGACGCTGTCCAGGGTACCTTCGTAGACGAATCGGGATTGACCGGCGGCGCTCCCGATCCCGGAAATACGATCTCCACCGTGAATGCCGGTTACGCACTGGTGGTCTTGAAACATGCCTCGGCGGAATTTGCCGGCACTCCGCTGGAAGGCATGATTCAGAATGCCCTGACAGCTCAGGCCGATTTTCTTCTCGATTCGCTCCGGCAGGCAGACGGATTTGCCTCGGCCTACACCCTGGGAGTCGGTCCCGACCCGGCGGCGAAAACCGCGTCCGCTCAGGCCGCCGCCGCCCGGGGCCTGTACGCCGCCTATGAGGCCACCGGTACTGCCGATTATCTGGCCGGAGCCGATGAGGCCTACGCCCACCTGATTCAATCCTTCTACCTGCCTTCCGCCCAGGCGTTTCGGACGACTTCCGGTTCGGCCCAGGCCGTGTACGGTCCCAAAAATTTCGCCCTCATCACCGGGGCCTTGCGGGAAGCATATCTGGTAGGCGGCCACGCGGAAGCTCCGGCCATCTATACCCGGTTCTTCAAAACCGTGGGGAACCAGATGCAACTGTCGGAAGGGGAAAACACCGGTGAGAGCGGATCGGATTCGGACGGAGACGGCATTCCCTTCATACCGGAACAACCGGACCACCTCCCGCCGGTGTTTGCCACGGAAGCCACCCTGGACCTGCAGACCGTCGGCGTGGGTTCAGAGACGGCCGTAGTGCCGGAAGCCATTCGACTGAGCCAGAATTATCCCAACCCCTTCAACCCCGGTACCACCATTGGTTTCACGATCAGCGAACCGGGAACCTACGCTCTGACGGTGTACGATGTCACGGGACGGAAGGTGCGAACTCTGGTGAACCGGACTCTGGCGCCCCGGTCCTATGAAGTGCGGTTCGATGCCAGTCATCTGGCTACGGGTGTGTACTTCTACGAATTGCAGGGGAAGGGAACCCATCTCATCAAAAAGATGATCCTCATGAAATAAATTTCATCTCAGGTCCTCCTCCCCCGAGCCTCCCGGCTCGATCCCCCCGGAACCCCGCTATGGCGGGGTTCCGGGTTTGGGAGCGGGAAAAGCGGGCGGCCTTTCCCGGACGAAAGGCGAAGAGACCCGGTCCGTTCTCTCCGGAGATGCCCTGAAAACCGGGTGGGTAACCAGGGGTCGGAAATGTATGCATTCGATTCTTTCCCACAGCATGCATGGGAGCATTTATAAATTTCATTATTTATGATTGAAAAAACTGTTTTTTGGTGTAAATTCGGATGCTTTTTGATAAGGGAGACTCACGGTCGACTATGACGGCGTTCAATCCGACGACACTGGCTGCCAGACACACTCCTGAGTATATCAAACCAACCAAGGAGGTATACAATGGCTGATGTCCTACAGAAAGTGAAGGATTTCCTCTCCGGAATCGTAGGAATCCTCATCTCTTTCGCTGTCTTGCTGGTCTTCGCGAACATCGTGTTCGATACGGGCTTTGATCCCGTGGGAGGGATTGTATCCCTGGTACAGCAATTCCTCACGAACGGGTTCGCCGGCCTGCTGGCCCTCGTAGTGTTTGTCTGGTTTTTAAGTGATTAACTCGGATAGAAGCACCTCCGATCTCTATCTCTGATCCCAAAGGAGGGTACATGAAAGACGCAATCAAAACCATATCCGAGTGGCTGAAAGGTCTGACCGATCTCCTGTTGTCCCTCATCGGTTTGGGCATCGTGGCCGGGATTCTGTTCGATGACATGTTTGGTGTCATCGACGGGATCGGGCGCCTGATGAGCAAATTCGGTGAAAATGGATTGGCCGGCCTGCTGGCCCTGATACTCATCGTCATGTGGTATCAGAAAAAGTAAGGTCTGATTAGGACCCCAAAGCCCCGACAGTGTCGGGGCTTTTTTTTTGCCGGATGCCGGCGGTACATCCGCGGTCGGTTCCGGAGAAAGGACGATCAGGGACCGATGATGCGAACCGGAGGCGTCATTTTCACTTCTCCCTGGTTGGTTTCAAACACGACCCGATAGTAGCGGATATTGGATGCGGTGGCCACTGTATCCAAAAAATAGGTGCTGGTGTCAGGCAGTTGGGCGATCCGGGTGAAATCGGGAGTCGTCCGGGCCCGTTCCACGTAGAGCGTCCCGCCCTCCAGGCTGCGGTTTTCCCAGGTGAGCCAGGCCGTATAGTACGGCAGGGCGGTCACCTCCAGATGAGTGGGACCGTCGGGATAGGTGTAGAGGAGGATATCTTTCACTTCGGACCAGGTCCGGTGATAGCGGTCATAGATAGCGAACAAACCGCCGTCATCCCAGGCCTGGAAGGCGATGTGATGCCGGAGCGCCGCTTCCACATAGGCGGCGTAAAACAGCATCCGGGAGTTGTAGTCACAGGAAGTAATGGCCCCGAATTCGCTCATCATCACCGGCACACCGGTGGAGATGCTCCAGTTTTCCACCTCCCGGAATCGATTGTCCACCACCGCAAGGTCGGCGTCGTTACCCCAGACTCCCTGACCTTCCCCGGCGAAGGGCCAGGGATCGTAGGAATGGAAGTAGCCCAGGACATAGTCGTCTTCGGGCACCGCCGCGTTCATGAGGGCGTCCGGACCGGACCAGTCGTTGCCGGAATAGATGACGATCCGGTAGGGATTGGTCTGGCGAATGACAGCCAGGATGCGACGGTTGAGTTCATCCACCGCCTCCCGGGACATTCCGTGGGGTTCGTTGATGATCTCAAACAGAAGGTGGTCGGATCTGTCCTGAAAGGTGGTGGCGATCTGTTCCCAGATGCGCTGGAAGCGGTCCCATTGCAGGGAATCGGTGTAATTGTCCACGAACCACCATTCATGGTGAGCATTGAGGATGATGAACAGGTCCCGGCTCAGGCCCCAGTCCACGATCTGGGCCACCCGGGCCAGCCAGTCGGGGTGAATGGTGTAGGGCGGACCGCTGTCCGTGTGATGGTCCCACCGCACCGGAATCCGCACGGTAGTGAAGCCGGCAGCCCGGATGTCGTCGAAAAAGTATTCCTGAAAGGGACCGTTATTCCATCCCCCTTCGTCCGGAGGCTCCAGGGTGTTGCCGATGTTGATGCCGCGCATCATATCCGGCAGGACTTCAGCCGGAGTGGGGTAGGTGTCGCCCGGGTTTGGATGGTCTGGAGAGGTGGAAGGGGCACAACCGGTCACAAACCAGAGCAACCCCAGGGAGAAGCAGAAACGGGCGCCTGTACACTGAAGTTTCATGCCGGAATCTACTCTCGCCGACCTATTCGGCGGGGTGTCTCCTGCAACCGGGGAAGGTTTACCCAGACAGAGACAGCGGGGATCCGGTGTCAGCTGGTGATGGTTTTTCTCCGGATGAAGAGAAGAGTAGAAGCCGTTCCCGGTCAGAATCGGAATGGGGGTGCAAGAATCCGGTGGGCTTCGTCCGGCCCGTCCCTGCCAATCCCGTCAATCGAAAGTTGAATCATGA
>RFIZ01000106.1 GCA_003695105.1 Fidelibacterota bacterium | reverse complement strand
GTCACCACCTCCGGTATATCCGCGTACTGGCCCCACAGGACCAACGGCAGCATCAATATCCATACCCCGCGCCTCATCGCACCACCGCAAATTTGCCGATGAATTTTTTTCCACCCGATTCAACCGTATAGAAATACAATCCCGGGGCCACCTCCTGGTTATTGACTGTCCGGAGATTCCACCATTCGTTCCCGTCCGTGGGATCATCGTGTTCCAGTTGATTGACCTTTTCCCCGTTGATCGTATAGATCGTAATGGTGCATTTCTGTGGCAAATGGGTAAACCGCATCTTCCGGACGTATTCCTTTTCATTGAACTGCGACCGGACGATGTAGGGATTGGGGACTACGGAGACCGTGTTCAGACTTTCCGTGGCCCGGTAGCCGGGCACGACCGTAACAAAATTGGGATCGTGCACGGTGGTTCCCTTGGAATTTTCGATGCTGGGATAACCCGTCGGTTCCGACCAGTTATTCGGATTGGAGGTGGTGGAATCGCGTACCATGGTAAAGGTGCCGTCGCCGTTGTCCACATAACGGATATAATAAGGGGCTTCTACGCCCATATCGTAGGCCGTGACGGCATAGGTGTATTCCATCCCGTCGACCACATTGGTATCGACGAATTCATGTTGGAGACCGGTGTCGTTACCCAGGTAGAACCAGGGATTCAGTGGATCGGGACCGCTGATGGAATGTCCCCGGATGGGACCGGAGCCGCAATCGCCGTCGGCTGTATACACACAATGGGCCGAATCTTCCTCCGCCGTCAGATCGAACTGGGCAATTGGTTTCCAACCCACGAAAACACCGGAACTGTCGTAAATCATATCTTCCGGGCCGCCCCAGGTTTTCCCGCCGTCGGTACTTTTGTACACTTTGTACCCTTCAAAATCGGCATATCCCGTAACGACGTCCCGGGAATGTTCCGCCGCATCGTCCCAGGTAAGGGTCACCCGGTTGTGGTCCACTTCCGCCGTCACAGTGGGGGTCGTGGGGGGTGTATAACCCTGGTAATGGGAATTGTACATGATCTGGGCGAATTTGGCATTGTTGATCAAATCCTGTTTATCCTGACCGAAAATGATACAGAACGAAAATGGGACTTCTTCTCCCACGTCCAGATCAAAGGGACCGCAGCTCATGATCAACACGCAATCCAGTCCGGGAGGGTCCTGCAGGAAGGCGTCTTCCTGCTCCAATCCCTCCAGGGAGTCGAAGTGGGGATTCAATTCCGAATCCAGGTCGGTGTCGGGATGGGGAGTGTGGAAAAACCAGGCTTTTTCATCGGGAGACAGATTGGTGGTGTCACCGGCGATGAGTTTGTACATGATTTCTTCCCGGTTCAGAGCCTGGGGCCGTCCCGGCTCACCGGCGCAGCAGTTGGTATTGCTCTCCCGGGTAACCACGCCGGGGCGATTGTACCAGTCAAACCAGTGCCAGTCCGTCATTTTCAGCGGTTCGCCGGGAAAGATGTCGGTCGTACCGTCCAGATCCAGATCGACGGGGCGGGTTGCCAGGGGTGAATCCAGGAGTTGGGTGGCCACGATGCCCAGGTCGGTGGCGCCGTTGCTGATGCCGTCATAGTCATAAATCATGGCCATACTGATCAACAGGCTTTCGTTGTTGACCTCAAACCGTTCCCAGTAATATTCCATGAAATCGTCATCATTGGAATGAACACCAAAATTGCCATTGATGTCGGCGGACACCACATCGGCGTCCATGTAGAAGCCCAGCACCATTTTGTGATAATTGAATCCCTTGCCATGATTGAGTTTGGTTCCGTCCGGCAGGATGATTCCCTCATGTCGGACACCATTCTCATCGGTCCAGTCCCCGCTTTCATTCCGGACCCGGACCGTCACAAAGAGGATGTCCTCTGCGTAGGCGACACCGTAGGAATGGGCTTCCGCCCGGACTTTCAATCCGATGGGATAACCGGTCTGGAGATATTCATTGTTCGTGTTGACGATATTGGATCGTTCGGCCCAGCGATCATCGAATTCCATGTAGACGTCGGAATCGGAAATAAAGCGTCCGGGAACTTCTTCCCAGCAATCGGGATCTTTCCGGGTGCCGCTGCAACCGGGCAGATCGACGTTATAATTTTCCGCCCACCAGCCGGGCCAGAACGGTTCATAACTGTTGGTTTCCGGATTGTATTGTTTGGGCCAGGTCTGGGAATAATTGCTGTGAGCCAGCAGCGGATAGGGATCACCGGGATCCGTGAACGGGGTGGTGCCAAAGATATCGCCGGCGGTGACTTCCGTGTCATGGGTGTTGATCCGGGCCTTGGTGGTGGCCTGCCATTCGGTATTGGTGCTGGGACTCCAGCGCGTAAACCAGGATTCGATGGTGGAGGCGCCGTAATACATGTAATTGTCATCGGCCGTCCATTCTTCCTGGTCCGGGCCATAATCATACACATCGAAATTATCGGTGCGTTCCTTCAGCTTGGGACGCATCCCCCAGGGATAGACCAACCCCACATGGGCCCGGGGTGAATTGGGATTGACCGGAGCCACGCTGTTATAGGGCAAACTGATAAAGACTTCACCGGCCGCATCATCCAGTCCCCACTGGTATTTTTTATCCACTTCCCCCTTGGTGGATTTGCGTTCCCCCAGAATACCCCGGTCGTCCACCGTTTCGAAGGCCACACTCACAAAGGTGGTATCTCCTTCCCGATACCAGGCTTCGTAGGCATCCTGGGAGCACCAGATGGAAATGGGCGCTCCGGTGTTGTCGGTGGTGGACCCGCACTCGGTCCAGGTGAATTGGGACGAGTATTCGCTTCCGGGAACACCGGCCATGAACGCCACGTGCGGGAGATAAGAATAGTTACCCCACATACCCGCCGGGAGACCGTTATAGCCGGTGGAAGCACTGTAATCCCCCCACTGAATGAAATTGCCGTAGTTGAAAACGGCGCTTTTTACCTTCCCCTTGATCAGGTACCCTTTCGCCCGGTCGTTCAGGGGATTGGTGGGGAAAGGATTATCCCCGATTTTATAGATCCGGTACTTGGGAGATGCAGATGCACCGGTTCCGACGGCAGTCACCGCCGGTTCGGCCGCGGCCAGCCACGAGCCGGCCAGGGCGGTGAAAAGCAGATAGATATTCACGGTTCTCATCCAGACCACCTACCGGAAATCCACCCGCATGAAGAAATTGATCTGTCGGGGGCTGGAAAAATACCAGGGCATGTCGTAATAGGAACGGGATTTGTCGTGTGTGGCATCGGGCAACCCCACGAATTTGGTGTAATATTCTCCCGGGTCATCCGGTTTGCCGGTCAGGGGCCAGATATCCACTGCGTTGGCGATATTCAGTAGATTGAAGATGTTCATGCCCAGGGTGACCCGATAATTCGCATAGGACAGATATTTACTGAGAGACAGATTGACCGTTTTGAAGGCCGGGGCCCGTTTGGAATATTTGTTTTTGGTGTCTTCCTGAGGCTGATTGCCGTTGAAAATCAGCGGGGTGTAGGGATATCCGGACTGATAGAACCCGGTGAGGGCTGCATTGATTCCCAGGGGCAGGCGGGTATACACCGACAGGGTCAGATCGTGGGGGCGATCATAGGGCATGCGGAATTCCTGGCTGGGTGCATCGATCGCCTCCGCGCCCAGAGCAGCCCAGTCATGTTCGCTGCTGGCCTTGGCAATGGAATACGTGTACTGCAACATGGAATTGAAACGGCGGCCGCGATTTTCCAGGGTGAAATCGATCCCTTTGGCGCTGCCGTAATCGCCGTTGGAAAAGACCTGGTAGGTATACACACCGCTGCGATTGTTGCGATAGGTCACCAGTTGATCCATGTCCTTCACCCAGCCGGCGATGGTATAGGCCCAGTGGCGGCCCACCTGCACGTTGAACCCAAATTCATAGGATTGGGTCCGGGACGCGTTCATGGTGGCGTTCCCCAGAACGCCCTGCCCTTCCTCAAACAGGGTTTCCGGATCCTCCAGGCGGTTGGTATTCAGATAAACATTTTGATATACCGGAGTCTGATAATAGACCCCGTAATTGAAGGTGAATGTGGATTTATCCGTGATGACATGACTGAAACCCAACCGGGGGGAGATTTTGTAAAACCAGGTAGCCGGCGCGAAGATCACCTTTTGCATGGGGAACCCGGGACTCACATCCACCGGTTCGTTATAGTTCCATTTGCCGTCATCTTCTCCTACGTCTCCGGTATTGGCCTTCCCGTCTTGTCCCACATCCCCAAAATACCAGGGTTTTCCCGGTGAATAGTTTCCCAGGGTATCGGCCCAGATCTGGGTGTTGTAATTCACCATATCCACCCGTACTCCGGCATTGATCACCATCCAGGGGACTTCAAATGTGTTTTGGACATAGGCGCTCAGTTCTTCCGGTTCCCGGAAATCGTCCCATTTCCCGTTACCGTTGGCGTCGCTGAAAGACTCGCCCGGATCCCATTTCCCGTTGCCTTCGCCGGGATCGGGTCCCGGATAGCCCTCATCCGCCGGCAGGAGACCGTCGGGACCGGTATCGTTCCAATATTCCGCAAAACTCTGGATGAACGCCCCTTCGCCGAGCCAGGGATTCTGGACTTCGTAAAAATTGAGCTTATGAGTCTTGTAATCGAAGCCCGTCCTGATCTTCCATTTATCCGTCATCTGGGAGGTGATATCAAAGCGGTACTCCGTGGTGATGGCCCGGGAGGTACCGTAAAACCGGTCCTGTCCGCCGAAAGTACGCCCTTCATTCCAGGCATAATTTCCGCGGGCGCTGGGCATGTAGTAGAAGGGATCGTAGGCCGTGCCGTTGGACCGGGGAGCAAAGGAACCCACAAACTGGTTCCACCAGGGATCCTGACTGTATTGCATATCGACGATGCGGTAATCTTCGAACGTGGAATAGTCTTCGTACATCTCCGGCAACAGCCAGTAACTCCCGTCGCGGTAGCGGGCCTTTTCGATCAATTCCGGACCGTCCCACTGCCCGTTACCGTTCCGGTCCTGATCCGGATTGAAGATGTCGATCCCTTCATCGTAGACCCCGTTGCCGTTGATATCCGTAAAGTCTTCGGCCACTTCCCAGTTGTAGAGACCAGGCTTGGCGCCGTAGTACCACCCGCTGCGGTCATCCTTCATGGTGTAATACAGTGTATCGCCGTTTTCAGAGATGGTGTAAGGAACGACCAGCGGGTTGAAGGGGTCTGAAATGACCCGGTCGGGTCCCGCCGAATGCCGGTATTCAAACCAGTTGGGATACCCGTCCTTGTCATCGTCCCGCCAGCGGACGCCCTGAAACTGATCCTGGACAAAGCGACTGATGCGCAGGGTGTAGAAGATGCTGCTGGACAGGGACTGATTCAATTCATAGGTATAGCGATAGGTATCCCGGAACAGTTCGTTTTGCCCGTCGTCCCAATAGAGATAGCGGGGATTGAAAATTTTCCGGTGCGCGGCCACCTGCCAGTAGGAAACATTCATGCGCAGGCGGTTGGTGGCATTGAAACTCAATTTGGAGAATATGTCCCAGGTTCGGTCGAACCCAAACCCCCGGTACCCGGGAACCCGATCCCAGGGCTGAACCATTTTCAAGCGGTTTTCCGTATTATACGGATCGTTGGGATTGTCCTTATATACCAGATCGTCAAATTTATACACCCGGTAATTTTGGTGGTCGGTATACTGGCCGGAGAGCCAATAACGGAATTTCCTGAGTCCCGGCACGGGACCCCCCATCGCCAGGTTGTAATCATTGTAGCCCCGGAGATCGTCATATTGAGAACCCAGGGCGGCACCCACCAGACTGGTTTCGTATTTGAACTTGTACTGGAAGGCATCCTTTCCGCTGTTGGTGTGCATATTGGATACCGCCGACATGGCGTCGCCGTATTCGGCGTTGAAACCGCCCGGTTGCCAGTCAAATTCCTTGACGGCGAACAGGTTCAGGCGGGTACCGTTTCCGATCCCGCCGAAAATGGGATTTCGGATATACAGACCATCAATCATATAGGCGATTTCACCGGCGCGGCCGCCCCGCACGTGGACTTCTTCCAGTCCCCGTTCCTCGTGATCCGGAATGCCCTGATTGCGGCTTTCGACTTTTACGACCCCGGACTGAAGGGTATACAGCTCCGTTACGTCCCGAATCGGCAGGGCCTCCACGGCTTCCTGGTCCACGGTAATCTTTTTGGCGGTGGAACCCTTTTCCACCAATTCCCGTTGACCGACCACCTGAACCTCTTCCCCTTCGATCGCCGCCACGGGCAGATTGAAATTGAGCCAGATGGTCTTGTCCATGATCACTTCCACGTTGGTCCGGACCTGGGTCTGGTACCCGATCATCATGACCTTTACATTATAGGTGCCCACCGGAACATTCAGGATGATGTAATTGCCTTCGGCATCGGCCACGGCACCCAGACCCAATTCGGGGATGAACACCTGGGCCCCGGGCAAGGGATTTCCGTCCGTATCTTTCACCTGGCCGCGGATGGTACCATCGGTCCCGGCCCAGACCAGGTTCAGGATAAGACCGGCCAACACCCATCCCCACCGAAACGAAAATTTCCTCATTTCCCGGCCGCCTTTCCGATGCGTTGCAGACCGGCTGTCCGGGTGACCTGATAGGGATCAGCACCCAATTCCGGTTCATCCTGCAACCGAGAGAGTTTCACCGTCCGGGCCGGAGCCAACACACGTCCCAGCATCCCGCCGGAGCGTGATCCGCCGTTGTGATAACGATGCAGCTCCCACTTGGAATACCCAAACCACTGTTCTTCGGAACCCGGAGCTTCGCTCCAGCGCACATAGACTTCATCGCGGACGATGCCAAAGCCCTTCACCAGCCAAGTTAGATCGCGTTCGCCGTATTCCACTGCGTTTCCCTCCATGGTCATGCGCATCTCCCGGGTGATGCGGAAGCAGTCGGTAAAGGTCGTGTCCATGGCCGGACATTCGTCATAATCGGATACCATCATGGTTGTATCCGCATAGCAGGTTTTGTTTCCCTGGGCGTTGATATACCCGGTGATCAGCTTGGCCGGGACCGTAACCTCATCCGCATCCACGGCAAAGGACCGATGAATCAGATAGGTGGCCACCGGAGTGTGAACCGTTGTGTCGGTCTCCACCCGTTCTCCGTCCCGCAGCATTCCGTTGGGCGTATAATAAAGGACTTCTTCCACCGGATGGTTCTCAAACCAGAAACCGGCTGCAAAATCTTCGCTGGACCAGTTTCCGTTATCCCAGGAAGAAAAATCAAAACCCTGAAATCCGGGTGGTTTGAAATAGCTGGGATGGACCAGTTGATAGAGGTTGTCGTCCTGTTTGAACAGGAGGTAATCATAATCCCGGAAACTGGCCCCCGTGGCCGGGTCGATTCCCTCCCATTCCGTTTTGGTGATGAAATAATCGCTCACGTTCACCGGTTGATCGAGATGCTCGATCACCCGGTTGGTATAGAGGGTGATGAGAGTGTCCACGTCATCCACCGGACGGGACACGGTTTCGGAATCCTGGACCGCCGCCAGAATGTTGTGATACAACACGCCATGGCGATCGATGAGGGAATCCCCGGGATAGATGGTGCTCAGGACCCGATAGGAGGACCGGTCGGGATATTGATCGTAGGAAACCAGCAGTTGATTGGGAATTTCCTGCTGGATAAAGAGTTCATTCGGTTGGGCGACACCGTCTTGATTGAGGTCTGTAAATCCTTCGGCCGGATCGATCTTTCCGTTTCCCGCATCCGTAAACGATTCTCCCGCGTCCCATTTTCCGTTCCCATTGGCATCGACGAATTCCTCTGCCGGATCCCACTGCCCGTTGCAATTGCAATCCCGGTAGGGCTCGCTCAAATCATAACTGCCGTCACCGTCAATGTCATAGTAGGGTTCTTCCGGATCCCAGAGGCCGTTTCCCTGGTCCACTGTTTCGGCATCGTCCCATTGCCCATTGCCGTTACAGTCGGTGTCCACTTTATACATCAGGGAATCGGGACCGATGATTTTGCGGATGAAATGAAAGGTTTTGGTATAGGTTTTCTGCCGGGGATCGGTGGGATAATAGGTTGTATCCACCCATTCCGACCGGTCCACGAAGGTCAGCCCTACGGGATTGACCGTATCCTGAACCGCCGCATAGACGATCCAGTCCAGGGTATCTGTATAATTGATAGTCGTATCCGAAAAAATCCAGTCCGAATTGTTGGGCTTGTACCGTTGGAGTTCCGGCTCGGCATCCGTCTCCCAGCTCATGAATTCGATGTTTTTGAACTGACTGGTAAACAGAGTGACGGAATCCTCCCGGACGACATTGAGCTGAGTCAGGGAATCAACCAGGACCCGTTGGGTGACGGTGCTGTTTGTGTCCGCGGCCGTGATATCCAGCAGGTAATCGGGAAACGTCTTAAAAGTCAGATGGTCCGGTTCGCGGTTGAAGAGGGCCAGGAATTCGCCGTAGGAAAAATCAAAGCGGGTGTTGCCGTAGCGATAAAAATCCACATTGATATCGCTTTCGAAATTGTAGAAATAATCCTGAAGACTGCCTTCCATCCCGTTCCCTACGGAGGGCTCCCCCAGCGTGTTGGTCAACTGACTCTGATCGGCACTGGAAGAAGTACCGGGATTCTCACAGGACAGGAGAACCAGAAGCGGAATTGCCGCCAGGCAGACCGACCGTACAGACATCCGGTGAAAAAGACGATGCAATGAAATACGTTCCAAGAATATGCAGTGAATGAACAGGTTGAAGGCGTGAAGTTTACTGTGAATGGTTATAAAAATCCCACCTTTGGTTTCAACATTCAAAAAAAGCCGGGTCCGGCAGACAGCTCTACTGGATATACACCGTCTTGATGTTGACGAATTCCCGGATTCCGTTGGCTGCCAGCTCCCGGCCGTATCCGCTCTCTTTGATGCCGCCGAACGGCAGACGGGGATCCGACTTCACGAAAGAATTGACGAAAGCGGCACCCGCTTCCAGCTCTTCGGTGGCAATCCGCTCGCCTTTTTGCAGGTCCCGGGTGAATACAGCCGAACCCAGCCCGAAGATGGTGTCGTTCGCCACCCGGAGGGCTTCGGCTTCATCTTTCACCGGAATAATGGCCGCCACCGGACCGAACAATTCTTCCTCGTAGGCCGGCTGACCTTTTTGGACATCCGTCAATACGGTCGGCGGATAAAAGGCTCCCGGGTCGTCCGGTATTTCACCGCCCAGGAGGAGGGTGGCCCCCCGGGCGATACTTTTTTCCACCTGGGCGTGGAGTTCATCCCGCAGATCATGCCGGGCCTGAGGCCCGACGGTCGTTTCTTCCTGCAAGGGATCTCCCATGACCGCCTTCTTCATGTTGTCCACCAGCAACCGTTCGAATTCCCGGCGCACGGTCTCCACCACCACAAACCGTTTGGCGGCGATACAGCTCTGTCCGGCGTTGATCAGGCGGCTGGTGGCACAGGTGGCCGCCGCCGCTTCCAGATCGGCATCCTCCAAAATGACATAGGGATCGGATCCGCCCAGCTCCAGGACCGTTTTCTTCAACATTTCCCCGGCTTTGGACGCCACGGCTTTCCCGGCAGGTGTGCTTCCGGTCAGGGTGACCGCCCGCACCAGCGGATGTTCGATGACCTGAGCGACCTGACGACTGCCAATGAGCAAGGTTCGGAAGGCATGGTCCGGAAAACCGGCTCTCCGGAAGACATCCTCAATCGCCAGGGCGGAACCGGGTACATTGGAAGCGTGCTTCAATACTCCCACATTGCCCGCCATCAGGGCCGGCGCCGCAAAGCGAAAAACCTGCCAGAAGGGAAAATTCCAGGGCATGACGGCCAGCACGATTCCGATGGGACGATAGGCGATGAAACTTTTCCTGGCTTCGGTAAGCACGATTTCAGATGCCAGAAAGGATTCAGCCTTTTCGGCATAATAGTCGCAGACCCAGGCGCATTTTTCCACTTCCGCCCGTCCATCCCGGACCGGCTTACCCATTTCCACCGCCATCAGTTCGGCATACTCCTGGGCCTGGGTACGTAACACCTCGGCGGCCCGCTTCATCAGTCCGGTCCGGTGAGAAAAAGAGGTTCGTTTCCAATCCAGATAGGTGGCGTGGACCTGCTCCAAAATCGATTGCACCTCTTCCGGAGAATGTTCCGGATAGGATTTGACTCGTTGTCCGGTCGTGGGATTGATGACATCCATGCTTAACTCCGATCTCTCCAGTAATTGTTCAACTTTTCGATTAATTCGTAATTGACCTGGGGCTGAACCGGCACTTCCACCACCGCCAGTTCCGCAGAATGGATGGCCTCCTCCAGGTGAGTACGCAATTCGGAGACCGACTCCGGCCGATAGGCTTTGATACCGAAACTTTCCACATAGGCTTTGAAGTCCGGGTTGGTGAGAGACGTCCCGGTAGCGCTGCCTTTGGACATGGTTTGTTTCCAGCGAATCAGACCGTAATCATTATCATTGAAGACCACCGCCGTGAAATTCACCCCCAGCCGTTTGGCCGTTTCCAGCTCCTGGGAATTCATCATGAATCCGCCGTCGCCCATGCAGGCCACAATCTGGCGATTCGGATCCACCAGCGAGGCCGCCACCGCTCCCGGCAGCGCAATGCCCATGCTGGCCAGACCGTTGCTGATGATACAACCGTTGGGTACATAGGTGGGGAAATTGCGGGCAATCCACATCTTATGGCTCCCCACGTCACTGATCATCAGACCGTAATCATCCAGTATGCGCCGGATTTCGTTCAAGGTTCCGGGGACGGTAAAGGCATCCCCGTCCTTCAGGTCATAGGAAGCGATATCCGCCAGTATTCGTTTCCGGATGGGACGGTACCAGTCCTGATCGAAATGCACATCCTCCGGTTGGAGCGCCTGGTTGATCTCCCACAAGACGGCGGAAATGTCGGCGATACATTCCACTTCGGGCGTGTAACTGGTGTACACTTCGGAGGGAACGAAATCGATATGCACGATTCGTTTCCGGTTGTTCAGATTCCACTTTTGGGGCGCGTATTCAGCGATATCGTAGCCCACGGTAAGGATCAGGTCCGCTTCCTGAACGGCTTCCATGATATAGTCGGTAAAACCCAGTCCGATCGTCAGGAGCGACTGGTCCATCCGGTCCGAAATGGCGCCCTTACCCATGAAGGTGGACACCACCGGGATACCGAATTTCCGCACCAGGAGGTTCAATTGTTTGCTGGCCTGTTTTCGGATGGCTCCGTTGCCTGCCATGATCAGGGGCCGGCTGGCGTTTTTCAACAGATCGATACTCTGCTTCAACGCCTTGTAATCCGGCGCCGGACGACGCAACCGGATAACGGGAATGGGTTCGCACACACCGGTGGCTTCCTGATGGGCCAGGTCTTCCGACAATTCGATGTGGGTGGCACCCGGTTTTTCGAATTCCGCAATTTTGAAGGCTTTCCGGACAATTTCAGGAACCACATTGGTGGATGCCACGGCCGTATTCCATTTGGTAATGGGTTTGAACATATTGATGATGTTCAGATACTGGTGGGATTCCAGATGCATCCGGGAGGTGCCCCCCTGCCCCGTAATGGCCACGACCGGAGCTTTGTCCATATTGGCGTCGGCCACCCCGGTAAACAGGTTGGTGGCGCCGGGCCCCAGCGTGGCCAGGCACACCCCGGCCCGTCCCGTGAGGCGTCCCCAAACATTGGCCATGAAGGCGGCTCCCAATTCATGCCGGGTGGGAATAAACTGTACGGTGGAATCCTTCATGGAAAAGAGAAGATCCTCCGTTTCCTCTCCGGGGACGCCGAATACATATTTTACTCCCTCGTTTTCCAGACACTGGATAAACAGGTCAGATAGTTTCATTCGTCTTCACCATCCATAATTCTGTGGAAAAATTGAAGGTAATCGGGAGAAAAAGCAACTGGTTCATGCTTCGGTCAGCGATAAAAAGCGCCCGGGATCCGATCGCATCGCCGTGGTCACCTTCTCCAGAGCCCGTTGAATATCCCGGACATCCTCCTCACTCCCCAGAAGGACGTTTTGTTTCAGCCAGACCGCCTCTTCGGTGGCGATCCGTTCACAAACCGGTAGCTGCACGTTGGAATAATGCCGTCCCTTCAACCAGGGATATTCCCGCGTGTTCACGATGAACAGCCGTTCCCGGTACAGGGGTGTGTACCCCACATAGGTAAAAATTCCCTCCGCCTGCATGGCGCGGAGAAAAACGTCTCGTGGAATCCCCTGAAATTGATCGGAATGGTAGCGAAACAGATATAAATGATTGGCCGAGCGGGTGACTTCCGGATAGGTCCGCAGCGGGCTCAATCCCGGCAGCGACTCCACCCAGGCGTCCAGGCGGGCGCGATGTTGCTCCCGCAGGGCCATTTCCTGTTCGATCGTTTCCAGCTGGGGCAACAACATGGCGGCCGCCACGGAGGTCATGCGAAAATTCCCCCCCAGTCGATGGTGTTCGTACCAGTCGCCTCCCGGCACGCGGCCACAATTATAATAGGAATAACAGGCGTCCATGAAAGCGGCGTCATTGCTCACGATGGCGCCCCCTTCTCCGGCGGACATATTCTTGGATGATTGGAAACTGAAGATTCCGCCGATCCCCAGGGCTCCCACCCGGGTTCCTTTCCATTCGGCTCCATGCGCCTGGGCAGCGTCTTCCACCACCGGGAGACCGTGTTTTTCAGCCACCGCCAGAATGCGGTCCAGGTGAGCAGGGTTTCCGCCGATGTGGACCGGAACGATGGCCCGGGTCTTATCCGTAATGGCTGCTTCCAGCAACCCGGGATCCAGATTAAAGGTGTCTTCTTCCACATCCACGAACACCGGCACGGCATTGGCCATGAGCACCGCCGCTCCGGTGGCGATGAAGGTATAGGGCGGGATGATCACTTCATCGCCGGCCTGAACGCCGGCGGCTTTCAGGGCCACCCAGAGCGCCGACGTACCGGAATTGATGGCCAGGCAATGGTCCGCATCCTGAAAACGGGCAAAGGCCTTTTCAAACCGTTCGATGGTCTGACTGCCGATGCCCCATTGATCTTCCGCCAGGGTTTGCTCAACCGAATGGCGGATGGCGTGGGTGTAGCGGGGCCACACCGGAAAGGGTTTCTTGCGGACGGGAACACCGCCGAATAAGGCTAGATCCTGGGTCATGGTATGTGCAGGGTAATTGATGGATCGAAGTTAGAACGG
>RFIZ01000105.1 GCA_003695105.1 Fidelibacterota bacterium | reverse complement strand
GTTTGCGGGGCACCTAACGTGGCCCCGGATCAAATCGTACCGCTGGCTCAGGTCGGCGCCCGTTTGCCGGGGGATCTGGTCATTCGGAAAGCGAAAATCCGGGGAGAAGTCAGTTTCGGTATGTTATGCTCCGAACGGGAGTTGGGAATTTCCGATCGTCACGAAGGCATTCTGATCCTGCCGGAAGACACACCCCTGGGCCTGCCGGTTCAGGAGGTACTGGAACCGCTCTATGGGGCCTTGGAGCTGGATGTCACCCCCAATCGGCCGGACGCCCTGTCCTATGTGGGCATTGCCCGGGAAATCGCCGCCAAGACCGGTCGCACATTGCACCTGCCCCGGACAACAGCAGTCGCACCGGTGGCAGAGGATCGACCGATTCAGGTGGATCTGGACGCGCCCGAAGGTTGCCCGCGATATGTGGCCGGTGTTGTCCGAAACCTGAAAGTAGGACCCAGTCCGGACTGGATGGTCCGTTGCCTGGAGTCGGCCGGTCAGCGATCCATCAACAATCTGGTGGACATTTCTAATTTTGTATTACTGGAGTTGGGGCATCCCACTCATGTATTCGATCTGGATCGCTTCGGTTCGCGTACCGTTCGGGTTCGCTACGCCCGGGAGGGGGAACTCTTCACCACTCTGGACGGCATGCAACGGACCTTGTCTGCCCATCATCTCCTCATTACCAACGGCAAGGACCCGGTGGCGCTGGCCGGGATCATGGGAGGATTGGAGTCCGGGGTGTCCGAAACGACCACCACGGTTCTGATCGAAAGCGCCTATTTTGATCCCGTTACGATCCGAAAAGGCTCCAAATCCCTGGGAATGTTGACCGAAGCCTCCCGGCGGTTCGAACGGGGAGCCGATCCGGAAGGCGTGTTTCCCGCCTTTTACCGCATCGTGAATTTATTGCAGGAGTACGCCGGCGGAGAATTGGTCGCGCCTGTGGTGGATGCCTACCCGGTTCCTGTATCCCGGCCTACCATTCGGTTGCGTTCATCGGAACTGGAGACGGTGTCCGGATTGACGTTCCCGGAAGACGACGTGGTTCGTATCCTCACGTCGCTCGAAATCCAAACTACAGCGGGGGAGGAGGGTGTCTGGGTTTGCCAGCCACCGACCTTCCGGCCGGACCTGACCCGTGAAATCGATTTGATCGAAGAAATTGTTCGTGTTCATGGCTACGACCGGGTTCCTTCGGCACCTCAGTTTCAAAGCGTTTTCTATGAAAAGGAGACCGACACCCTGGCGGTGTTGGATCGAATCCGGGAAGCGTGTACCGGATTGGGATTGTATGAATGCTACAACAATTCGCTCACATCGCCCCAACAGGCTTTTTACGGAGGAGCCAAACCTGTGGCGGTTCTCAATCCCCTGACGGAGCAAATGACCCATCTCCGGACTTCCCTGTTGCCGGGGCTGGTGCAAAATGCCCAGTATAATTTCAACGTCTATCAAAACCGCATCCAGATATTTGAACTGGGGTATACCCACCGCCAGGAACATCCCGGGTTCGAAGGGATCACTTCCCGCTTGGAACTGGCCGGCCTGATCTCCGGATCCTTTCGGGATAAAGATGTACATGAGTCGAAACCACTTCGCCATGACTTTTTCTCGGCCAAGGGTCTGGTGGAAACACTGATGGAAGCGCTTTTGACCGAACCCGTGCACTGGGAACGCAGCGAATCACCCTATTATGGGGTTGGGTTCCGTCTGAAGGGGCAGGAATCGCCTCTGGGTTGGTTTGGCGAATTGCATACCGACTTTCTCCGCAGCTGCGGCTTCGAAGAAACCTGGCCCTGCTTCGCCTTTGCCTTTCCGGTAGAACCCCTGGTGAAACAGTTGCAATCGACGCGGCTGTATCGACCCGTTACCACCTTTCCCGGAATTGACCGGGACCTGAATTTTGTCATAGACGAACAGATACCTGCGGCGGCTGTCCTGGATTGTGTTTATAAAAAAGGAGGGAAGCAGCTCCGCTGGGCGCGTCCCGTGGATGTATTCCAGTCCGAATCCCTGGGACCGGGAAAAAAGAGCCTGTTGATCCGATTGTTCTTCCAAAGCGATTCTAAAACACTTGAAGATTCGGAGATAAACCCAATTATTCAGCAAATTATCAAATTTGCGGAAAAAGAAATTGGTGCTAAATTACGTTCATGAATGATCTGTCAACCTTCGATGAATTGGAAAATCGTCTGCGACTGTTTGCCGAAGAATTTCGACGATTGAAATCCCTGTCAGCCTCTTCTTCCGCCCCTGATCCCGAGTGGAAATCCCGTCTGGCCACCGTGGAGGAGAAAGTGCGGCATATTCTGAAACTGGTCGATGAACTGGAAAAGGAATTACACCATGAATGATTCCGAAAGTTTGGTCCGGGTAACAATTCTGGGACAGGAATACGCCGTCAAAGCACCGACAGATCCGGATTATATTCGTCGCATCGCCGACTACGTCAATGCCAAGATGAACGAAGTGCAGTCAGCGGCCGGTCCGGAACAGAACGCTACCCGGATTGCCATTCTGGCCGCTATGAATATTTCCGACGAATTGTTCACGGTCCGGAAAGAGTGTGAAAACCTTTCCCGGCAGGTAGATGAACGGGTGACCCAGCTCATGGAGCTGGTGGACGATACGCTCGAAGGATAAATTTTCATACCGGTGTCGCAGCCTCTCATTTTGTCCGGGAAAGAAGTTGCCCGGACCGTCTACCAGGATCTTCAGCCCCGCATCGCCCGCCTGAAAGCGAAGGGTGTGACCCCGGGACTGGCGGTAATTTTGGTGGGGGACGATCCGGCGTCCCGTGTCTACGTCCGCTCCAAATCCCGTCGTTTTGAAAATCTGGATCTGATTTCGGAAACCTTTACCTATCCGGCCGATATTTCCCAGGCTCAGCTCCTGGACCAGATCGGACATCTCAATCATGATCCCCGTTTTCACGGAATCCTGGTGCAGATGCCCTTGCCGTCGTCCCTGGATGAAGCGGCTGTGATCGAAGCCATTTCGCCGGAAAAGGATGTGGACGGATTCCATCCCTATAATGTGGGCCGGTTGACCTCCGGACAACCCACGTTCATCCCCTGTACCCCCAAAGGGATCCTCCGGATTCTGTCCCATTATCACCTGAGGCTGGACGGAAAACATGTGGTGGTGGTGGGACGCAGCAATATCGTGGGACGTCCCCTGTCCATCCTGGCCTCCCTGAAAAATCCTTCAGGGAATGCGACCACCACTCTATGTCATTCCAGAACCCGGGATATATTTGCCCATACGAGTCAAGCGGACGTGGTCGTGGCCGCTCTGGGGCAAGCGGAATTCATCCGGGGCGAACATGTTCGGGACGGGGTGATCCTGATTGATGTGGGGATCAATCGCCTGGCGGACTCTTCGGAGAAAGGGTATCATTTGACCGGTGATGTTCATTTCCCTTCCGCCGCAGAAAAAGCCGCCGCCATCACTCCTGTTCCCGGAGGTGTGGGTCCGATGACGATTGCCATGCTGGTAGAAAATACCGTTGAAGCAGCCGAAAAACTTACCGCGTAAGAAAATTGGTATTCTCTGGGAAAGCTGGTAATTTTCCACCCGATTTTTGACTCTCTTATGCGCCCGTAGTTCAATGGATAGAATGAAGGATTCCGGTTCCTTTGATGGGGGTTCGACTCCCTCCGGGCGTACAAATCCCGCTTCAGCGGGATTTTTTATTTCCACCGGTAATCTCAGGAAGATGACGAAAGGAGGGGGGAGAGTATGCAAATTATCCTCACTACCCTTGCCGGGGACGAAGCAGCCCGGAAGCTGGCGCGGTCGTTGATATCCAATCGGCTGGCCGCCTGCGTGAATCTGCTGAACAGCGTGGAAAGCATCTACCGCTGGAAAGGCGAAATCGTGGAGGAACCCGAACGGATCCTGATGATTAAATGCCCCCGCGTCAAAACCCGGGACTGCCTCGAATATCTTCGGGACCATCATCCCTATGAAGTTCCGGAGCTGGTCGTGCTGGATGTGGCAGAGGTGGATGCGGCCTATGCCCACTGGTTGGAAGAGAGTACCTCGGATAAATGATTCTTCCGTTTTTCTTTTACATCTGACGACCTAGATTAAGTTCTGTATGTACAGGCAATTATCACCGTCACATGCGTAAACGAACCAAATTCATCCTGTATTTAATCGGGTTGGTCATCGTTTCCACCCTGGGCTATTCCATGTTGGGTGGCGAAGAATGGACACTGGTGGACTCCCTGTATATGACCGTCATCGCCTTGACGACGGTGGGCTTCGGTGAAGTGCATACCCTTTCAGCATCGGGCCGGATTTGGACCATAATGGTCATCGTGTTCGGAGTGACCGGACTCTCTGTGTTCCTGTCCAGTCTGGGAACCGATTTTATCGAATTCAAACGTTATCGGAAACGATCCATGAAAAATAAAATCAGTAAACTACAGCACCACTACATCATTTGCGGGTACGGGAGAACCGGAAAATATGTCTCCCACGAATTGTTCAAAAAAGGAGTACCTTTTGTAGTGATCGACAATAAGCCGGAAAAATTGGAAGAAATCCGGGAACATGGTTTTCTCCATTTGGAAGGGAATGCCATGCTGGACGAAACCCTCTATGAAGCCGGCATTGACCGGGCGAAAGGATTGGTGATTACTCTGGATAGTGACCAGGACAATCTCTATGTCACCATGTCCGCGCGAACATTGAATAAAGACGCCTATATCATCAGCCGCTGTATCCAACCCGACACCAAAAAAATGCTGCAGCGGGCAGGAGCGGATAAAGTTGTCAATCCCTACATTGCCAGCGGTCAAAAAATCGCCGAATTGCTTTTATCGCCTCAGGTAGAAGATTCGGCCACCATTTCCACACCGAATGCCAATATCGATTTGTTGATAGAACAGTTCAAAATCGATGACATGGCCAGCCTCGATGGGATCATGATCAAAGATTCTCGGCTGCGGGAAGACTTTCGCCTGATGGTTGTGGGATTGTTGGGGAAGGATGGTGACATCACGCTAAACCCCGATCCCCATACCGTGCTGGAATCAGGTCAGACCATTATGCTGATCGGCAGTGAAGAAGACCTGGCCCGCTTCAAGCAGGCCATCTTTGAATAAAATCCGCATAATATATATTATGTATAATTATTCCCGGACGACAAAACTGAAGAGTTTTCCGGGAACGTAGACTTCCTTAATAATCTCACCCCTGTCCAAATATTTTTTTACATTGGGTTCTGCCACGGCCAGAGCGCGCAATTCGGTTTTCGGAGTCTGTGCGTCGGCCTGAATTTTGCCCCGGACTTTTCCGTTCACTTGAATGGCAACGGTGACGGTTGCAGCCTGGATCCATTGCGAATCGTAGGTGGGCCACGGTTGGTAAGCCAATTCTTCCTGATTCTTCAATACTATCCGATTCAATTCTTCTGCCAGATGCGGTGCAAAAGGATTGATCAGTTTGAGAAAGCCTTCCAACATGGTTCTTGGCAGGGATTTGCACCGGGATACCTGGTTGATAAAAATCATCATTTGGGAAATGGCCGTATTAAAGTCCAACGTTTCAATGTCATCGGTCACTTTTTTTACGGTTTGATGATATAAACGACGGGTATCCGGGTCGGGATCAGAATTATCCGGCTGCACGTTCTGGTAGAAATCCCATACCCGCTGTAAAAACCGGGCGCAGCCCTGTAATCCTTTGGTGCTCCAGGGTTTGGTCTTATCCAGGGGACCCATGAACATTTCATACATCCGAACCGCATCGGCTCCGTATTCCTGGATGACTGTATCCGGATTGACCACATTACCGCGGGATTTACTCATTTTGACGCCGTCTTCACCCAGGATCATTCCCTGATTGAAGAGTTTTTTGAAAGGTTCCCGGGTCGAGACCAAACCGAGGTCATGGAGCACATGGTGCCAGAACCGGGCATATAATAAATGCAGTACTGCATGTTCCTGGCCTCCGATGTAAATATCCACCGGCATCCAATATTTTTCTTTCTCCGGGTCCCAGGGACGTTCATTATTCTTGGGATCGAGATACCGTAAATAATACCAGCAGGAGCCGGCCCATTGAGGCATGGTATTCGTTTCCCGGTGACCGCCATCGGGAGTGTTCACCCAGTCAAGAGCCTTGGCCAGCGGCGGTTCTCCGGTCCCTGTGGGTTGATAGTCTTTCACTTCCGGCAGTGTGATCGGCAAATCTTCTTCCGGAACGGGTTCGATCTTTCCGTCATAATGAACGACGGGAATGGGCTCTCCCCAATAGCGTTGCCGGG
>RFIZ01000009.1 GCA_003695105.1 Fidelibacterota bacterium | reverse complement strand
GAAGGAGGGGGATCCGGGCTGTGTCGGGAGGATTTTTAATCACCAGGGGTTTCCCGTGGTTGGCCAGGGTGCAGGCTTTCAGAAGACGGACGTAGGCCTCACCCCACCGGGCCCGGACTGCTTCTCCCTCCGGTCCGGAAAAGAGCACCGAGTCGCGTACGTAGTCCACCGTCGGGTCGTGCCAGCAGAACCCCTGGTAGAATCCCCAGGGCAACTGGTTTCCCAGGGCGTGTTCCGGTTCCTCCGGCGACTCCGGGGTGACACGGACGTTGTCCATGGGGCGTTTTTCATGGAGAAAAAGACTGAACAGGTTTCGCACCGGTCTTCCCAGGAAAAACAGGTCCGGCACCAGGGCCTGGGTGGTGGACAGAAAACCCCACCGGGGATCCTGCGTGAGGACGTTCATGAAGTGGGTCCCGCCGCAGCGGTAATGTCCCAGGACGAACAGGGGCGGGTGGGTGATGTCCGTCTGCCGGATCCGGGTATCGTACAGGAGGGCCTGGAGTGCCCGCAGCGGTGCGAATGCCATGGTCATCAAGGTCACATAGGCGGCGCGGGGAAGGTATTTCACGCGGACGGGTGGATTGGCGGCCAGGAGGCGCAGCCAGTTGCGGAGGGTGCCTCCCGCCAGGGGATTTTCAGCGATTTTCATGGTCGTACAAGACGGAAAAACAAGACCGAAGTTTACCGCGCCCGGCCCGGAAACCGGTAGTTAAATCAGGGAAAGGCAATCAATTGTTGCCGGTCCTCGTCCCACAGTTTCAGCCGAATGGCTCCCAGACTGTCGCGAAGCGTCAGGGGAGGCTGGCGGCGGAGCTCCGGGACGGCTTCGTGACATTGTTTCAGGCGGTAATTGGGGATGCGGGGGCTCAGGTGATGAATATGGTGGTAGCCGATGTTGGCGGAGAACCAGCGCAACAGGGCCGGCAGATGATAAAAGGAACAGCCCTCCAGCGCCGCCCGCACCGGATCCCAGTCTTCGCGCCGGGCCCAGTAGACCCCCTGGAATTGATGCTGGACATAGAAGAGCCAGATGCCCATCATCCCCGCCAGCCAGATCACCGGCAATTGGATGAGGATGTAGGTGCGCAGACCGATGGTCCGGGCGGCCACGACCAGCACCAGAACGATGACCAGATTGGTCAACAGGACACTGGTCCGGGCTCTGGGCTTCGACTGGCGGGTGGGCAGGCGAAAGCGAAGCAAAAAACTGAACACCGGACCCAGCCCCAACAAAACGACGGGGTTCCGGTAGAGGCGATAGGCCAGACGGGTGAGAAACGGCGCCCGTTCATATTCGGTCCGGGTCAGGGTCCAGATATCGCCGAATCCCCGCTCGTCCAGATCGGCATAGGTGGCATGGTGCCGCAGATGGCTCAGGCGCCAGTCTTCAAAGGGCGTAAACAACAGCAAACCCAGGAGATGACCAAAAAAATGATTGACCTTCGGGGACGGAAACAGCGAACCATGGACGCAGTCATGGAATAAAATAAAAATCCGGACCAGAAACAAGGCGGCCAGGAAAGCCAATAGCAGCATCCATCCGTAGGCATATCCTTCCTGGAGCCACCAAATCATGAGTACCCATACCAATCCGTAGGGGAGAAGGGTGTTGATCAGTTGCCAGGCGGCGGTCCGGGCGCTGGCCCGGCGGTAGCTTTTGAGGGCGGCGTACCATGCCGGCCATTTCCGCACCGGTTTCCGCTCCGGTGTGTCGTTGCGTAAAGAGTTTGGAGAGAACATGACCTGCTGTGCACCTCCTTTCCCGGTCAGCCGAATGCAGATGGATTGGGTGGAGTAAGGCTCGAGAGTGATTTGCACCGTTTTCCAGAAAAGAACCGGTCCTTGTACGTGGGGAATTTGTCACAACTGTCCGGGATTCATCCAGCTTCTTTTTACTCCCCGGGTGTCGGAACCGGCGAGCCGGACGGCCCTACCGGCTCAGCGATCCGCAGGGGGAGAAGGGGCCTTTGCCCAGCGCAGGACCAGATAACCCATAACGCCCGAAAGCAGGGAACCCACCAGTATGGCCAACTTGTCGGCATAATGGAAAATGCTTTCATCTTCAAACGCCAGGGTCCCGATGAAAAGGCTCATGGTAAAACCAATGCCGGTGAGAACGGACACGCCGTATAACTGGCGCCAGGAACTCCCCTGGGGCAGGGAAGCGATCTTAAATGTAATCGCCAGCCAACTGAAGCCGAACACTCCCAGTTGCTTCCCGACAAATAATCCCAGGATGATTCCCAGAGACACCGGTCCGGACAATTGATCCAGCGGGATCCGGATCAGGTTGACGCCGGCATTCACAAAAGCGAACAAGGGTAAAATGAGAAAGGCCACCCAGGTGTGGAGATCGTGTTCGATTTCCCTGGCCGGTGACGGGCTCTTCTCCGTCCCGGTGCGGAGCGGAATGGTAAAAGCCAGGGCTACCCCGGCCAGGGTGGCATGAACCCCGGATTTCAACACACTCACCCACAAAACGATTCCTACCAGGAAATAGGCGGCTTTTCTGGTGATGCCCAAAAGATTCAACAGGATCAAAACGATGAGGGCCAAACCGGCAATACCAATGGATAGGAGGGATAAAT
>RFIZ01000104.1 GCA_003695105.1 Fidelibacterota bacterium | reverse complement strand
CGGCCATGGACAGGGTGGAAGTCACCAATTCCGGCCAGGCCGAGCTGATCATTTCGGATTTGCAGCCAAACAATGAGAACTATACATTTTCGTTTTTCCCCTCCGTCCTGCCACCGGGGGAAAGTGCGGACCTGGTCGTTTCATATTCTCCCCAGGATGGCCACTGGCAATCCGTAGCGACCCTTCAGTCCAACGATACCGACGAATCTGTCGTGAGTCTGGAATTGCGGGGCAATTACCCCTTCGGTCCCATGCCCGGCGATCCCGCTCCTGATTTTACCCTGACCCAAATCAACGGCAGTGGAGAGGTGTCGCTGACTTCTTTACTGGGGCAACCCACCGTGATCGCCTTTTTTACAGGGTGGTGACCGGTGTGTGCTCCGGAGTTTTCGGACATCGAAGTGACCCTGTGGCAGGAATACCGGAATCGGGGGGTGAACGTCGTGGGCATTTCCAATGAACCAGTCCCGGTGATTGAAAATTTCATTGCCGACCAGGGCATCACGTTTCCCGTTCTTCATGATGACAGCGGGGTGTATAACCAATACAACATACCCGGCGGTCAGTCCCCCTATCCCCGGGATTATATCCTGGACAGCAGCGGCATCCTCCGGATGGCCAGCACCGAGTACGACCCGGGTCGAATGATCTCCATTCTGGAAGAATTGTTGGCCGGAACCACCGACACGGCGGATAATCCTCCCGCCGTTCCTGCGGAAGTTCGATTGTATCCGGCCTTTCCCAATCCTTTTAACCCCGCTACCGCACTCCATTTCTATCTTCCCTCAGGCCATAGCGTCAACCTGGAGATCCTCGACCTCCTTGGACGTGCGGTAGCGACCCTTGCACGGCAGCGGGAATTTCCCGCCGGTCATCACACCCTCTCCTGGAACGGAACCGATGATCAGGGCCGCCCCCTTCCTTCGGGGGTGTATGTCGCCCGCCTGAAAGCGGGTCAGTGGCAACGGAAAACCAAATTGATTCTGATGAGGTAACCCATGAACAAGATCTTGGCCGTTATCCTATGTCTGGTGCCCTGGCTGTCCCTGCCTGGTCAGATTCCTTATACCGTCGGGGCTACCGTGAGTCTGGAACACCGGGAAACGGACCTGCCGGTCTGCGCCAACGGCGACAGCACCCTGCGTCTGGAGGATTTTGACACGGCGATCAACGGCGGGGAACCGAAAGTCCTCTGGCTTTCCTTTTTCACCTCCTGGTGTGTCAATTGTCAGAATGAAATTCCCCAGATGGCGGCGTTTTACAATCAATACCACCAAGAGGGACTGGAAATTTTGTCTTTCGGTCGACAATGGAATTATCCCTACTCCTGCGAAGGCTGGGCCGGGCTGGGTGCCACCTATCCTTTACTCAATGACGACACCACCGGGGTGTGGCAATGGTTTGGCCTGGGATATGTTCCCCAAAACGTGTTTCTGGATCCGACCTTTACCGTCCGCTATTCCATCGTGGGTTTCGACCCCGATCAAACGGCGCAGATTCTGGAGGAATTGCTGAGCGAATTGAACCCGCTTTCCGTGGCGGGAGAGGAGGAATCCGCCCTCCCGCAAACTTTTCACCTGGAAGGCATCTCTCCCAATCCATTCAATCCCGAAGCCAGGGTTTCTTTCACCGTCTACCACCGGAGGGTGTCCCTCAGGGTACGGGTCCTGGATGTAACGGGCCGGGAAATCGGAGTCATTCCCTCCCGTGTCTACGGACCGGGTTCTCATGAGCTCCGGTGGCGGAATGGGCAACAGTCATCAGGGCTGGTGTTCTTCAGCCTGGAAAGTCCGGGGGAGCGTCAGATCCAAAAGGCTTTGCTGTTAAAATAGACGCCTCACGGATTTCCCCTGAAATAAGGCCGGGTCCACCCCAAGACCCAGACGGCCATAGACTTCGGCTGGAATGCCGATATCGGCCAGATACAAGTGACGACTGTGATGCCGGAAGGATGAAGAGTCCATACCGGTTTTGGGCAGACCCAGTGTCAGGGTGACGTCAGGGGAAAGATGAACGGCGGAAAAAGTTCCGGACCGGGACTGAAATCCGGAAGGAACATCCAGTGACAGGAGGAAGGATCTTCCCCTGGGCTGTCGCTTCAAGGTTTCGATCCAGGTCCGAATGATGCCATGTGGCTCTCCGGACAGGTGATACCCGATGAGGGCATCAATAATGATTGCATAAGGATCTAAGGAGGGAAAGGAAGGCAAAAAGGCTACCCGGGGATTCTTTTGCAGGCGTCGCAGAGCGGCCAGGGTGTGATACCTACGCCGGGTGGCGGGCTTGAGACGGTCGGGGGAGGTGGATACCAGTAGATCCACTCTCAGACCCCGATTCAATAAATGGCGGGCGGCTGTCAACCCTCCGCCACCGTTATGCCCGGACCCGGCCAGCAGTAAAATCCGGGAGTGGGCCGGTCGGGAATTCCTTTTCGTAAGAAACCGGCCAGCCAGGTCCGCCAGATTCCGGCCGGCCAGCTCCATCATCTGATCCAGAGAAATGGCCAGATCTTCCGTCATGATCCGGTCCACTTCGGCCATTTCCCGGGCGGTTACTGTCGGAGGGAACGGGTCATTCACGGGCCGAGGCCAGAGAAGCCAGAAGCTTCCGGGGGCCCTGATAACCGGCATGGCGGTACAAAACGTTACCGTTGGCATCCAGAACCATCACCGTTGGCAGTCCGGCCACATCATAGGAACCGGCCCAGACGCGGCCGTTGGGTGTGTCCACGTTGACTTTTACCACGATGTAATCCTGGAGGGCTTCCGTCACGGCTGCATCGGAAAACGTGTTTTGGTCCATGGCGCGACAGAAATGACACCAATCGGCATGGAATTTCACCAGGACGGTTTTGTGAGAAGTCCGGGCCGCCTGTAAAGCCTCATCGAGAGTCAGTCCGGAATAGATCCGGGGTTCGCCGGCCAAAACGAGAGACAGGATACCGAGTAGGGCGAAGAGTTTTTTCATGGGATTCTCCTTTTTGTCTGGAAAAAATTACGGGACGGCTTCGGTTGGTTTCTGTCCGGAAGGAGACAAAATCAAAATTGAGATGTGTCCCGGCCGAACAGACGGGTCATGGTCCAGTCGGTCAGGACCTTGAGTTTGTTCCGCCAGCGCACCAGCCGCGTCAGATAGGCGGAACGCCAGAACAGCCAGGCCAGTTTGCCGCTGCCTTTGAACACGTCGGTTTCCACCAGGGCTTGTTCGCTGCCCAGGTAGGCCATCATTCCCAGAAAACGGAACCGGAAAGG
>RFIZ01000103.1 GCA_003695105.1 Fidelibacterota bacterium | reverse complement strand
GGCTTTCGATCAGAATCACCCGCCGGTTCCCGGGTGGGTGTTGGCTCCTGAACCGTAGGAGTCTCCGGAGCGGCTGAAGGCGGAGTAAACAGGTCTCCCGCCTCTTTTGGCTTCTTGGGTTGCGGCTTCCTGGGAGAAGGAGTCGGTTCCTGTCGTGGTGCCGGGGCCGGAGTTTGTGTCGGTTTCACTGCGGGCGGGCGGTTGCGTGCGCCCCCCAGCGTTTGAATCAATTCCTCAATGGCTACGGAACGGTCCATCTCCGTCAATTTCAATAACCACATTTCAATCAGCAGGTAGGCCGATTCGATCCGCCCGACACGGATTCGCAATTCACTCAATTGCTGTCCGATCCGCAGCAAATCCCGGCGGTCCCACTGACGGCTCTCTTCTTCGTAGCGTTTTTGGATTTCCTCCCCATGATCGATGAGAGTAGCCCCGCCTTCGAATCCGGCGATCAGCAAATGGTGAAAATGTGTTTCAATGTCCTGAACGAACACCTCGGCCGAGATCCCTTTTCTGCGGGCGGCCCGAATCTGTTCCACCAAGGCGGCGCCGTCCTTGGCGCGAATGGCCGCTGAGACCGCGAAATACTGATCCACCGGCACAATTCCCAGCACTTCCCGCGTGGCTTCGATATGGATGGCCTCTCCACTGTAGGCGATTACCTGATCCAGAATACTGAGGGCATCCCGCATACTGCCGTCGGCTTTGTGAGAAATGAGTTCCAGTGAGGGAACGTCGATCTTGATGTGTTCTGCCTCCAGAATGGCGCTGATCCGGTCCTGGATGGTGGCTGGCGCGATCCGATTGAAATCAAACCGCTGGCAACGGGAGATGATGGTGGCCGGTACCTTATGGACGTCCGTGGTAGCCAGAATGAATTTCCCGTGTGCGGGGGGTTCTTCCAGCGTCCGCAACAAGGCGTTGAATGCCGGGCCGGTAAACATATGGACTTCATCAATGATAAAGACCTTATAGGGACTGTTGACCGGGGCATATTTGATCAATTCCCGGAGATTGCGGATTTCTTCGATTCCCCGGTTGGAAGCACCATCGATTTCCAATACATCAATGTTCCGGCTTTCATCGATTTCCCGGCAGGTGGAACATTCATTGCAGGGGTTTCCCGGAGATTCGGGACAATTCAAAGCTTTGGCGACGATTCTGGCCGTTGTGGTCTTCCCCACTCCCCGCGGTCCGGTGAACAGATAAGCCTGAGCTACCCGATTCTGCTGAAAGGCGTTCCGGAGAGTACGGGTAATGGCGTCCTGGCCGACCATTTCAGCAAAGGATCGGGGACGCCATTTCAGGGATAAAACAGTGTAACTCATATTACGGACCCGTTAAAGATATTGCCGACCGTACACCGCACTTCGACAGGTCTGGGAAACAGTTTCCTTCCGGTCGTAAGCTCGTTTCCAAGGGGCCACCGGCACATCGAATCCAACAGGTACCGCTGCTCCCTTCCGGGCCTGACGGGGTTACTATCGATCCGATTGCGATGGTTTGAAAAGTCAACACTTCGTACCCAAAGGAAAATATTTCAGCACCTGCCTCCGGTTGGGATCGATCCTGCTATAGCGGGTTGCAGGTACAGGGCACCGCTACCTCCCCATCCAGTACGGTCGGTGTGGTGGAGCCGAGGAGGTTCGAACTCCCGACCTCTAGAGTGCGATTCTAGCGCTCTCCCAGCTGAGCTACGGCCCCAATAGTATTTCATACATCGATTCTTGACTGTCAAAAAAACGGATCCGGCTTCCCGTTTCCGAGTAACAGAACCGGCATTTTTTTCCGGTTCGAAACCTGCAAATTTACTCGAATCGGAAACCGGTAAGCAAGCTATCCCTCTCCTCAATAGATCACCACTACTTTGATCTCTTCCAGATCAAACCAGTCCCAGAAATTGGTACGATCCAGTTTGATGACTCCGTCCTTAAAACTGAAGCGTATGCGTTTCCGATAGAGGGATTCCGTAAACCAGGAGGAATTGGACCGCTTGTAATAGATGGCTACATACGGCGGACTGTCTTCTTTCAGATCCGGAATAACGAGAGTACAGATGGCATCGTTGAATTCACCCTCTTCGGTGATGAATTCCACTTTGGTAAAATTGTAAACGCGTTTCTTTAACTGGTGATAATCATGGAAAGGTTCAGGATTCTGCCCCCGGGCCGGGGCAAGAACAATGATTGGAATCCCGATACTGTACAGATAACGTAACCATGTCTTCACTTGTGCTTTAAACTAAACCTCCCATGTCTGCGTTTCGGTTCGGCTTTGGATTCAGTCTGGGGCGTCGTCTTTTTCTGCTCCCGTTCTTCCAATTTCTTCTCCCAGGCGCTGATTTCCGGTTCTTCCTCCGTCGGCTCGTCTTCACCCGTTTCCGCTTCCGTCGCGGATGCTTCTTCCTGCCACAGTCTGTGCATTGCTTCGTAGCGTTCATCGGAGCGCTGTTTCAGATCTCCCAGCAATGCCTGCACATCCTCGTCAAAGTCAGCAATGGTTTTTTCCAGTCGACGAATGAGTTCATCCTGGAGGGGTTTGCCATATCCATCGCCCACTTTTTCGATCAGTTCGGCGAATTTCTCTTCCAGATACTGTTTCATTACATCTTCATCCGGCGGTGTTTCGGGTGACGTATTCAAAGCCATAGGTCCTCCAATTCAGTAAAGCAATTTACAAACGGATGTTGTATTGGTGATGGGGCAAAATCCAGAGGGCCAGCCGGGGCTCCCACCATACTCCCAGGCACAATCCCAGAGAGAACCCGGTAAAGCGATGATACCAGCGTCGATCTCCGGTGGCCCCCGCCCAGCGACTGCCACGATCGAATATCCCGGCTATGAGGGCACCGGATAGCGCATATACCACTGGGATCCAGTATGAAGGCGGAGGGGAATCCAGTACAGTAACCGACCAGATCTGGCTCACCGGCAGCGTGCGGGAGTGCAGGGACTTTTGCAGAATCAGATTGGAGCCCTCAATCCGGCCGATTCGCCCATGCATCCAGCGCCAACGCCCGGTTCGCAACCGTACCCATTGGTGTAGAGGCAATTCCCGGATCGCCAGGGTATTCACGGGTGGAATATTCTCAGTGGGGCTTTCCACCGACAGCCAGGTGTCGGGCGCGGGCGTCTCGCTGACAGCCGTACCCATCCGGGTAAATTCCTGCAAGCTGTAGGTACGTCTGGTCAGGCGACGCCGTCCATGGTCGACCCAGAGAATACGGGCCGTGATCCGGCCGTTCCCCTCATCGAAAAACTGGGCCGACTCAAACCCCCGGATGTCGGGGAACACCTGATAATATCGATTTTCCTCGGCATCCACGGTGAGACCCACTTTCGGGGACAGGGGCACCACCTCTCCGTTTTGCGCCCATACGTGCACCCCGAAAAGCAGGACCAGGAGGCAGGTGAGATTACTGCGCTTCAAGCAGTCTGATGATTTCTCCTTCTTCCGGGAACCGTCCGGAACTCTTTTTGGAAAATATCAGCCGGCCGCCCTTTTCCACCTCAAAGACCCCGCCCCCGGAAGGGATCAGCGTCAGCGATTCGATGGCATTGCCGTATTTTTCCAGTAATTCGGTAGCCAAACTGGCTGCCCGCGGCAGATAGTTTCAAACGTTACAGTATTCAATGGATATTTTCATCGTCCCCTCAGAAGTTAAAGGCCGTTTCGATACTGGTCTGTTTCACCGGTTCCAGTCCATTGCCGCTGTCACGGTAGAACTGACGGAAATCCCAGATCAGACTCACCCCCTGGGATACTTCATAGCCCAGACGATATCCCAATACCGTATTTTCGGAGGGATGCTTGAAATCAAAGGGATTGGGATCGTTGTTCCGGACATAATAAGCCGTGGCCACACTCAATTTCGGCACCAGGTCTGCATTCAGATTCACCTGGGCGGTGAAACTGTTGAATTCGATCGTGTCCGCCACCATATTGGTGTAGGAAGCGCCAAAACTGGCGATATTCAGGAGATCCGCCGAAGCCATGCCATAGTAGCCTTTGGTATTGATCTTGCTGGTTTCATCTTCGAACAGGATCATATCCCGGGTACGGATCAGGGTTTCACCGCCTTCCTGATATTGGGCGATCACCCGCGTCAAATCATACGCCTGATCAAAGAATTGCGGCACAAAGTAATCCTGCTTGATCCGGTATTCGAACTTGGCGTGGATGAATTTCAGGATTGTGGCCTGAATACCGGGGACAGTGATTCCCATACCGCTGCGCGCCGGGCGATTCAATGTGCTGGTATGGATTCCCGGGAAATTCAGCATATTCAATTCTGAATAAGCCAACAGGGAAATCATCTTGTTTTTGAAGATGGGATATCCAATATCCAGACCATAGCCCATGGCCAGACCTTTATTATCGGTGATGCTAAATGGATCCGCTTTCAGATTCACAACAGGATCGAGCGGATCGTAGACATTGTCACCGTCTGCGTCAATATCCGCCTGAGAAGAGTCCAGACCCGGATGGGGATCCGGGATTCCGTCACCGTCCGTATCGTTCCAGAGGTGTTTGTCATCCGGGAAATCATCAAAGATATCAGGATAGGAATCTCCATCCCGGTCTTTCAGGCCGGAGAACTGGTTCATGTCCATGACAAAATTCGCTCCAATGGTAAGCGGGAACGATTTCGAAATCCGGTAGGTGGAGCGGAGTCCCATCAGAGTTCCACCGCGGCTGAAATCCTTGATATTGCCGAAGAAAACCTCGGCCCCGAGGTTCCCCATCTGGACACCGGTACTGACGCCGATCCGTCGAACGGTGGGGAATTCCATCATGTTGGAATAGCCGGATACCAGACCGCCATACCCCAGAGTCACGTTATCCAGGGCACCCCATTTTGCCCAGAAGGGATCGCCCTTTTGACCCCAGCGGATATAGAGGATTTTGTCCAGAATCTGTCCGGGATCGTTTTTGAAGTCCCATTCGTTTTTCCGAACGTTGCCGTCATTGTCGATATAGATCACCAGATCCAGTCCCACACCCAGTTTCCCGAATTTCAATTCGGGACGGAAAGCGAACTGGTTGTAAATCACCCCGTCGATGGTAACAGAGCCGATGCCGAGGCCCATATTGAAGGGTTTCCCTTCCCCGCCGCCTTCTGTTTCCTCAGGAACTGTCTCGGGCTGCTCCGTGGGAGGAGTTTCTTCGGGCTGGGCTTCCGGGACTTCTTCCGTTTCCGGGAGAGTTTCTTCGGTTTCCGCCTCCGGCTGCGGTTGAACTTCTTCTGTGGGTGCTTCTTCGGTCTGACCGCCTTCAGGCTGTTCCTGTCCGGTGGTTTCTTCCGTGGAAGGAGGTTGACCCGTTTCCGGATCGGTGGGATATTCATTGGGCGCTGCCGGAGCCGAGACCAGACTCCCCAACGCATTGGAAATAGTCTTCATACCCGCAGTCAGGTTGACGGATTGCCCACTGATGACGTTGAAGACTTCCACCACACCTTCGGTACCGAAGAATTGGTCCACTCCGGATGGATCGACCACGGCGGAAAAAATGGTTCCTTTTACGGATGCAACGGAGGTGGGAGTTTCCACGCGAAAGGTTTTGTTCCGGCCTTGTTTGGCCACATGATTGATGATGGTTCCAACATCAATATCGATGCTGCGGGTATTTTCCGTATCGATAAACTGAAATTCAGTATTGGATTTGACCTTGACAATCGACCGGTCGTCAATAAAAATGACCACGGCAAATCCGGTATCACCGACCTTCAGGGCGTCGCCGTTGTTGATGGCGGCTCCGGGGGCCACTGCTTCATTGAATTCCGAGGCGCCCAGCCGCTTGACAAATACTTTTCCCGACACCTTGGCCACCCGGGCGATCGTCTCTCCCTGGAGCCCTGTGGCAGCCAGCACTATACTCAATAACAAGATCTTGGTGATCGATGAACGTCCCATTGAACCTCCTCCAGTCTTACGAAATCTTCTTTTATAAGGTCATTAATTTACTTCAGATACCCTGTATCTCAAGTGAGATGTTTCACACCCCTTACATAATCCGCTACCAGACGGAGAATCGAAGTGTATTCCAGGCCGGTGGCCCGGGACAGTCCTTCTTCGCAGGTACGACTGCTGGAAAGGCCGACGGATACATCCGGCTCCTCTCTGAGAGCCCGGGCTTCCCGCTCCGTCCCGCTGCGTGTCAGTCCCGGATGCAGTAATCCCCTGTCCCCGGCCATGCCGCAACAACCGTATTCCGGCGGCAAGACAACTTCCCTGGCGCAATGGCGGGCCAGGGCCACCATCAGGTCTACCTGACCGAATTTCTGGGTGGAACAGGTAGGATGCAGCGCCACTTTGCGCGGGAGCGGCGG
>RFIZ01000102.1 GCA_003695105.1 Fidelibacterota bacterium | reverse complement strand
GCCTATGGGAATGTCCTGATCTTTCCCTTCGGAGACGGCACTTACCCGCCGGAACCGGACGAGACCACGTTCCGGGAAATCGGCGCCGCCATGACGGTTGTGAATCATTTTCCCGTAGGGACCGGAATCGAACTGCTGAATTACGGTGTCTCGGGCGATCAGGCGGACTGGACGTACGGAGTGGCAGGACTGCTGTCCTATATTCCGGAAGTAGGCACCAACAACGACAATTTTTGGCCCCCGGAAAACCGGGTTTTGCCCCTGTGTCAGGAACAGGTGGTCGCCAACACCGTCTTTGCCCGGGTTGCGGGACCCGATCTCTGGATTAAACCCTATTCTACTCTCCAACCCGTCCTGGTTGCGGATTCGACCGTGTCCGTGGTGATTGCCAATCGGGGTTTGCGTCCGGCGGCGTCCGTCTCCCTGTCGCTCCGGTCTCTCAATGCCCTGACGGTTCTGGGAGATTCCCTGGTGACCCTGGCTTCTCTGGCCCAGCGCTCTCAGGATACGCTGGTCATCCCTTTTACTTATGCCCTGCAGGTGATTCCCGGTATGGAGGCGGGAATCATCGTTCAACTGACCGGTGATGGCTTGCTCCCGTTGACCGATACCCTGCGCTGGTTCACCGGAGTTCCTGCGGTCCTCCTGGCCGATGATTTTGAATCGGGTCTGGAGAACTGGGACCTTTCCATGGGAACCTGGGGCCTGTCCGACGATGCCTGGGAGGGACAGTATTCCCTGGCGGATTCTCCCACCGGTCCCTACGCCTCCCAGGAAAATTCCGTGATTCAACTGAACGCACCTCTGGACCTGCGCGGTTTGGCTCATCCTACCCTGAATTATGTTGCCCACTGGGATATTGAACCCAATTGGGATTTCGCCCAGGTGCAGGCGTGGAGCCCCGGCACGGGAATCGTCTCTCTGGCGGGCCATTATACCTCTCCGGGGTCCGGCCAGGGCGTGCAACCGCTGGGAGAACCGGGGTATCACGGTCGCCAGAATGCCTGGGTGCAGGAATCGGTTGACTTGTCCCCGGTGGCCAACCGGGATCAGGTATTGATCCGCTTCGTACTGCTTTCGGATCAATACGTCCAGCGGGACGGCATCACCATCGATGATCTGAGTGTACGCGGGTACCCTGCTTTCCTGCCGGGGGATGTCACCATCGATCATCGTTGGTCGGTGGATGATGTTTTGACCGGATCGGATTGGCTCGAGACGGGTCCCCTGCTCACACCCCTCCAACGGATGCTCCTGGATATGGATGAGAATGGAATCGTGGAGGAGAATGACTTGACCCAATTGATTGATCACATACTGGGAAACCAACCATGAAAACGATCGAAATTTGGTTCCGTCCATTGAGAACGGGACTGTTGTGGATATGGGTGTGCACGGCCTTCGGCCGGGCCGAATCCGACGGTGGTCAGACCGCCGCCTGGGTCTTTTTCACCGATAAACCCTTGGCAACCTCTTCGCAGGTACACCTTTCGCCGAAGGCCCTTGCCCGGCGGGAACGCCTGAATCTGCCGGCGGGCGGCTGGAGTGACCGCTGGCCGGCCGACAATTATGTGTCCGCTGTGCGGGCGACGGGTGTCACCCTCCGGCACCGGAGCCGGTGGCTGAATGCCGTATCGGTGGAAGGGACACCCGCACAGCTCAGGACGATCGCCGCCTTCCCCTTTGTACAGGAGGTGCGTCCCCTGCAGGTGTATCATTTTCCCCGACTGGAAGCAAGCGGGGCGGTGGCGGCGAACGATCACCGGGACCGGGAAGGGGCGACGCTGGACTATGGCTACGCCACGGAACAAATCCAGCAGATTCAAATCAACCGTCTCCATGACCTGGGATATTCCGGATCCGGAGTGCGGGTACTGGTGATGGACACGGGATTCAACCTCACGCACCCGGCCTTCGATTCTCTCCAGGTCGTTTCTCAATGGGATGTGATCAACGATGACAGCGTCTGCGCCAATGAAAACGATACCGAAGCATCCGTGGGGCAGCACAATCACGGCACGGCGGTTTTGTCGGCTCTGGCGGCATACAAACCGGGGGAACTGGTGGGACCAGCCTACGGGGCGGAATTTTTACTGGCCAAAACGGAAATCGTGGACCAGGAAATTGAACTGGAGGAGGATCATTATGTGGCCGGCCTGGAATGGGGAGAGGCCCGGGGCGCCCAGGTGGTGAGCACATCCCTGGGATATCTGGACTGGTACACCTACTGTGATATGGACGGCAATACGGCCGTCGTGACCCGTGCCATCGATCATGCCGTGACTCTGGGGCTGGTCTGTGTCACTGCCATGGGCAACGAAGGGGCCGGATCGCCGCCGACCGACCCCTGCCAGGATCCGCTGACCTACTACATGATCGCTCCGGCGGATGCCGATTCGGTCATCGCCGTAGGCGCCGTGGATTCCAAGGGCAACCCCGCTTATTTCACCTCCCATGGCCCTACCTATGACGGTCGAATCAAACCGGAAGTGTGTGCCCGGGGTGTCCTGACGGTGGCGGTCAATCCCAACACGGATGGGTATCTGTATTACAATGGTACGTCGCTGTCCACGCCCCTCATTGGGGGAGCCACGGCGGTGTTGGTTCAGGCTCATCCCGACTGGACTCCCATGGAAGTCCGGGAAGCCCTCATTCAGACGGCCTCCCAGGCCAATCTTCCGGATAACACCTTGGGGTATGGCATTGCCAATTTCTGGGAGGCCTATCAGTATGGCAGTGCCGGTGTGGAATCCGATCAGGAATCGGTCCCGCAAGCCTGGGCGCTGATCCGGGCCTGGCCCAATCCTTTCAATGATGCCGTGACCCTGTCCCTTCGAATTCAGCGCAGAGGAAAGGGAACCTTGCGGTTGGTGGATATGCAGGGCCGGGAGGTCGAAACCATCACCAGCCGATGGTTCGAACCCGGATCCTACCGGTTCCGGATCCAATGGAACGATCGGAGCGCCGGCGTCTATTTCGTGGTGTTGGCCGGCCCTTCCGGACGAGCGGTCCGTAAGGTGATTTATTTACCCTGAGGGGGGAAATCCCTTGTTCCGGTAGAAAAAATCCATCAAATTATTTCCGGTCTGAAAGACCGATTCTTATGCGAAACACTCCGGTTCAAATCCTCCTGATATGCGTGGGCGTCCTGTCCCTCAGCTGGGCCAGAGACGTTCCCATCGTGCAACCCGATGCGGTCCCTCTGCGGGCCGTTTCCGGTGAGGGTTCGATCCTGTTGGTCTGGTCCTTACCGGATTCCGTTGAGCCCCGAAATATCTACGTATACCGCTCGGAATCCATTGACCAGAACTATAGGCTCATTGCCACTCTTGCCCCTCCGGTTCAGCGCTATCTGGACCGGGATGTGGCTCCCGAGGTCCGGTATTTCTATCGAGTGGAAATTGAACGGAGTGACGGGTTTCGTCTGGCCAGCTCGGAAAAGACGCCTCCGTTCAGTCGGTGTTCCGAACCGGTGTTTGCCGCCAAACTGGGAAAGCCGCTGACGGCGGGTTCGATCGCTGCCCTGGCCCGGGACCTGTTTCGCCGGGCCTCGAAGGACGTGGCTCCGGAAGCGAAGCCGTCCACCCTGCAAGCCTGGACGCATCTGGTTTGGGAGGCCGCTGCATTTTCCCATCCCTGGCTGGAAGGTCTGCCCCCGGACCAGCTCCAACCGGTGCGGGAGGTATACTCCCATTGGGTCAGTGATTCCGGTGACATCGTTTTTTACGATCTGCTGAATCAGGCGGAACCGGCTTTCCGGAACGCTTTTCTTCTTCTGCCGGAAGAATGGACAGCAGAGGTGGATGGAATTCAGAGAATCCTGGCCGATCGGATACCAACATTGGACCGCGCCTGGGCGGAAGACCTGGACCTGTGGACCGCCTTGCCAGGTCTGATTCCGTTGAGGCTCGAGGCTGCCCGGGCGGACAGCACTGTCCTGCAGATGCAATTTCTTCACCCGGAAGCCATGGCCGGCGCTTCTCCCCGCCTGGTGGCGGATGGCGATACGATCCGCCTGACCGTTCCTGACAGCCTGTCCGTCGGAAGTATCCTCTCGATATCCCTGGAGTCCTACCCCGCCGATCTCCAACTGGCCGCTCAGGAGAACCACTGGCAACGCCTGTACACCGATTCCACGGCTGCCCGGATTCAATATTACCTTTCCGGTGATGTGCGCCGGGAAGGCGATGATAACCGCTCCGGGATCTATTGGGCTCCCCTCCCAAGTCCGGTCCGCCTAAACGAATGGTCGATTCATACCCAGCCGCCGGGATTGACGGTGGAGTTATGGAATGCGGTTGCCGATACGGGGCGCTGGGGGATTCGGTTGGGGGAAACCCTCCTGTGGGACATGGATTTTGCTTTCGTTCCGGCCAACACGTTTCTGGACACCACTCTGGCGCTGGAGCAACCGGTTCATCATCCGGTACTCCTGTCTCTGGTTCAACGGGAGCAGGATGACTGGAAAGTCGTGAGTCAAACCCCGCTCTTTCCAGCCGATGCGCACCGTTCCCGCTATCCCGACGGCGGTTCCTGGGAACTGCGTACTCCCACACCGGGAAAGTCCAATTCCACTGAAAAATTCGTCCAGGAAGGACTG